>NZ_JAKUXK010000010.1:0-136195 GCF_026782865.1 Streptococcus mitis | reverse complement strand
GATTGCTGGTGTGATCGGTTCAAGGAAAAAAGAAGCAAACAATATCGTGCCAGGAGTAGCCATTGCTACAGCTTTGATGCCGCCTATCTGTACTGCAGGCTATGGTTTAGCTAATGGAAATGTACGATTTTTATTTGGGGCTCTTTATCTTTTCTTGATCAACTGTGTCTTTATCATGCTAATCAACATTGTTGGAACAAGAATTATGATGAGAAAATCTCCCTTAAGTTCATTTAAAGAGCTAAACATTAAAATGAGAATTGGGTTGATATCCTTGATTGTATTATTGATTCTTCCGGCTAGTTATTCAGCAGTCACTCTGACGATAGATCAAGCGCGAAAAGAAGGAATCAAGCAGTTTGTAGGAAAAGAGTTCGCCAATCACACGGTCATTAATCAAGTCTACAAATCAAGAAACAATGAGTTGGTCTTGACGGTTGTTGGAGATCCGATTTCAGAAGAAGAATTAGAAACGCTCCACCAAAAACAAGCCTCTTACGGTATTCAATCTGTTCAATTGAAAGTCAATCAAGTTCATAATTCGACAAAATTAGACAGTGATTCGACCAAGGAATTTTATGAAACCATTAACAAGTATATCGATCAAAAACTCTCTGAAAAGGATTCACAAAAAGATCTCGTAAAAGAAAATGAAGCAGACAAGGATTGAGGATATTGACCATATCTAACTCATGAAAGCAAATCTTGTGTGGTGGTTTGGTCAATCACTACTAGCTCGGATTAAATAATACTCTTCGAAAATCAAATTCAAACCACGTCAGCGTCGCCTTACCGTACTCAAGTACAGCTTGCGGCTAGCTTCCTAGTTTGCTTTTTGATTTTCATTGAGTAAAAATATAAAAAGCAACAGCTGAAATAGTTGTTGCTTTTTAGGTAGCTAGGATTTTATCCCAGGTTTTATCTCTTATTTCTCAACGCGTGATTTGTTGGCGATATCAGCAAGGATAGCTTGAACAAAGTCATCAACTGAGACAGTTTGTGTTTCTTTTTGGCCATAGCGACGAACGTTAACAGTTCCGTCTTCCATTTCCTTGTCCCCAACGATTAATTGGTAAGGAATCTTGCTTGTTTGTGAAGCACGGATCTTGAACTGCATTTTTTCATTGCGCTCATCTACGTCTGCACGGACACCGCGGTCACGGAGTTTTTTCGCCACTTCCCAAGCGTAGTCCACGTGTTTTTCGTTAGATACTGGGATGAGGGTTACTTGGTGAGGTGCTAGCCATGTTGGGAAGGCACCCTTGTAGTTCTCAATCAAGATAGCTGTGAAGCGTTCCATAGTTGAGATAACTCCACGGTGGATCATAACTGGACGGTGCTCTTCACCATCAGCTCCGATATATTTGAGGTCGAAGCGTTCTGGAAGCAAGAAGTCAAGTTGGATAGTAGAAAGGGTTTCTTCTTTACCAAGGGCAGTTTTAACCTGGATATCCAATTTTGGACCGTAGAAGGCTGCTTCACCTTCGGCTTCAAAGTAGTCCACACCCATTTCATCAAGGGCTGCACGAAGCATGGTTTGGGCATTTTCCCACATCTCATCGTTATCAAAGTACTTATGAGTATCTTGAGGGTCACGAAGAGAGAGGCGGAAGCGGTATTCAGTCAAGTTGAAATCTTCATAAACATCGATAATCAACTGGAGGGCGCGTTGGAATTCTTCTTGGATTTGTTCTGGAGTAACGAAGAGGTGACCGTCGTTGAGCGACATCTCACGCACGCGTTGAAGACCTGTGAGGGCACCAGATTTTTCATAACGGTGCATCATACCGATTTCAGCGATACGGATTGGCAACTCACGGTAAGAGTGAACATGGTGTTTGAAGACTTGGATGTGGTGTGGGCAGTTCATTGGACGAAGGACAAATTCTTCCCCGTCACCCATGTCCATAGTTGGGAACATGTCTTCTTGATAATGATCCCAGTGACCAGAAGTCTTGTAAAGTTCAACAGAAGCAAGTGGTGGAGTGTATACGTGTTGGTAGCCAGAAGCCAACTCTTTGTCTACGATGTAGCGTTCTAATTCACGACGGATAGTCGCACCATTTGGCAACCAGAATGGCAAACCTTGTCCAACCTCTTGAGAAATCATGAAGAGGTCAAGCTCTTTACCAAGTTTACGGTGGTCACGTTCCTTAGCTTCTTCACGCATTTGGAGGTAGTTTTTCAAGTCTTTCTTGTCAAACCAAGCTGTACCATAGATACGTTGCATCATAGCGTTGTCGCTATTTCCACGCCAGTAAGCACCTGCTACATGGAGAAGGTGGAAGATTTGGATGCGGCCTGTTGATGGGACGTGAGGGCCACGGCAAAGGTCTACATATTCACCCTGACGGTAGATGGTCAAACCACCTTCGTCTTCAGAGTGTTCTTCAATCAATTCCAACTTGTAAGGGTCGTTCTTGAAGATTTCACGCGCCTCGTCTTTAGTCACCTCTTCGCGAATAGATGGGAAGTTTTCTTTGACGATTTTTTTCATTTCTTCTTCGATACGAGGAAGGTCTTCGTTAGAGATTTGACCAGCAGTATTGTCAGTATCGTAGTAGAAACCGTCTTCGATGGCTGGACCAACTCCCAAGTGAATGTCTGGGAACAGACGACGAGCTGCTTGGGCGAACAAGTGAGCAGCAGAGTGACGCAAGATTGGAAGGGCATCTTCGTGATCAGGTGTCACGATTTCGATGCTTCCATCTTCAGTGATAGCACGAGTAGTGTCGATGAGTTTGCCGTTGAATTTACCAGCCAAGGCCTTTTTAGCTAGGGAATTGCTGATAGATTGGGCAATTTCAAAAGTTGTAACGCCAGATTCAAATTCACGAACAGCGCCATCTGGGAAAGTAATGTTAATCATGATGTTCTCCTTACTTATATTATTGACGAATGTTTTAACCCCTATTTTGAGAATAGGGACAGAGGATTGTGAAAGCTAGAAAAACAAAAAGCGACATCCTCGAAAGGACGTCGCAACGTGGTTCCACCTTCATTTATGTTCCTCAAAAAAGAGGGACACCTCTGATTGGCTCTAACGTGGCCACCGTTTTATGTTTTCATAAAAACTCAAGAGTAGTATCAGTTTAGGCTTTCTATGCGTTCTCAGCAACCACGCACTCTCTAGTAGAAAGGGACTAAGTGACTTGTCTCTATGGATTATTATAGCATGATTGTGAAAATTTTCAAGATATTTGTAGATTTTTTTGAATTTTCTTCATTGAAAAAGTGCTTGCTATGCTTTGTTAGGAGTAATGTAAAATAATCTTTTTGATAAGTCTTTACCTTGATAAAAGTAGTGTTCTGGATTTAGTAAGAGTGGGTTAAAGGTAACTATTATACAGTATTTTTTGTTATAATATTAAAAAGATATATAAGAGGAAATGAGGAGAAAGAATGACAAAAATAGCTCTTCTTTCAGATATTCATGGAAATACTACAGCCTTGGAGGCTGTTTTGGAAGATACTCGGCAGCTAGGAGTGGATGAATACTGGCTTTTGGGAGATATTCTCATGCCAGGAACAGGGCGTCGAAGGATTTTGGACTTGTTGGATCAACTACCGATTACGGCTAGAGTTTTGGGAAACTGGGAAGACAGTCTTTGGCATGGTGTACGCAAGGAATTGGATAGCACTCGTCCTAGTCAACGCTATCTCTTGCGCCAATGCCAGTATGTTTTAGAGGAAATTTCCCTAGAAGAAATTGAACTGCTCCACAATCAACCTCTCCAGCTTCATCGTCAGTTTGGGGATTTGACGGTAGGAATTAGCCACCATCTTCCTGATAAGAACTGGGGGAGAGAGTTGATTCATACTGGAGAGCAAGAGGATTTTGACCGCTTGGTGACCAATCCACCTTGTGATATCGCTGTATATGGTCATATTCATCAGCAGTTGCTTCGTTATGGGACTGGTGGTCAATTGATTGTCAATCCGGGTTCGATTGGGCAGCCTTTCTTTCTAGATACCCAGTTACGGAAGGACTTGCGGGCCCAGTATATGATTTTAGAGTTTGATGACAAGGGCTTGGTAGATATGGACTTCCGACGGGTAGACTACGATGTGGTAGCTGAATTGCAGTTGGCTAAAGACCTCAAACTTCCCTATTTTGAGGTTTACTATGAAAGTCTGGTCAATGGTATCCATCATACTCACAATCAGGAATTTTTGAGAAAATTAGCCCAAAAAGAGGGCTACGATAGGGAGTTAGATGCCTGGTTGAAAAGTGGTAATAATTGACATTACAACTAAAAAGGGTATAATAATAGAAAAAGAAGAGTAGAGGCAGGGTAGCCTCGTAAAAAGGAGAAGAGGATGCAAATTCCAAGTAGATTTACCATTGCGACTCATATGCTGATAATCATTGCCCTCAAGGGGAAGGAAAGCAAGGTGACCAGTGATTTTCTGGCTGCTAGTGTCGGGGTCAATCCAGTCATTATCAGAAAGACCTTGTCCCAGTTGAAGAAGGCAGATCTGATTTCAGTAGCGCGTGGAACAGGGGGAACAGAGATTGTCAAGGACCTCAAAGACATTAGTCTTTTAGATGTTTATCAAGCGGTCGAGTGTCTTGGTAAGACAGGTCAACTCTTCAGTTTTCATGACAATCCAAATCCCAATTGCCCTGTAGGTGCTCGTATTCATGATGTTTTGGATCAAAAATTGGAGAGAATTCAGCTGGCGATGGAGACTGAACTTGGTCAGACCAGTCTAGAGCAAGTCGTGGCCGATGCAGAGAGTCAGATGAAGGATTAAGAGGGATAGATGCCTGCAAATGGAATGTCAAAACACTGCTAGAAATCTGGCAGTGTTTTTTTTGAGTGTTTGAACAGAAAAACTCCTAGGAAATTCCAGGAGAGTATGAGTGATTATTTAAACTTTAATCCTTCGTAAATAAGCTCTGCTTTTGGATTTTCTTTCTTAATCTGTTTGGCAAGTGACTTCATCATAGAAAGAGGACCACACATATAGACGCTTGCATGTTCGGGCACTTCTTCTTGATCAAAATTAAGATAGCCGTCTTTCCTACTGTCTACTAGATGGAGTTCAAAATTAGGATTTTTCTGAGCATAGTCACGGAGCAAATCTATATAAACTGCATTTTCCTCTCCACGGAAGCTATAGTAGAAGTGAACCTGTTTATCTAAAATAGGATGTTCACGGATGTAAGAGATGAAGGGGGTAATCCCAATGCCTCCAGCAATCCAAACCTGATTTTCTCGTCCTTCTTCTATGATCATGTGTCCGTAAGCTCTGTCTACACTTACTTTGCTGCCGACTTGAAGATTGTAATAGATATTCTTGGTATGGTCGCCTGAATTTTTAACAGTAAAGTAAAGAGTTTGACCATGACCTCCTGAGATAGAAAAGGGATGCGGAGCACTTTCAAAGCCTTCTTGGAAAATCTTTAGGAAGGCAAATTGTCCTGATTGATAGTTGAAAGGTCTGCTAAGATGGATTTGAATTTCTTTAGTATCGTGATTTAAGCGTTTGAGAGTGGTAATTTTCCCTAGATAGGGGAAGCCAATCTTTTGATATAGAAAAATGATATAAAAACCAGCTAGCAAGCCTAAAAGGGCATAGCTACCAACAAGAAAACTTAGAAGATTAAATGTAAGGAGGAGATTGCCCATCATCATATAGACATGAAAGAGTCCGAAAATATAGGCTAGGTAAACCAGGCGGTGAATCCATCGCCAAGCTTCGTATTGGATGTATTTGCCTAAATAGGCGACAAGGATGATACTGACAAAGATATAGATGGCAAGATTGCCAAACTGAGTAGCTAAGCGAGAGCCCCACAAACCGCCCATACTAAAGTTATGAAAGATGAGTAGGATGATGGATAGAAAGGCTGTGAATTTGTGGACAGTATAGACCTTCTCCAAACCGTGAAACCAGTTTTCTAGTAGGGGGAGACGAGTGGCGAGGATAAAAGTCAGAGATAGGCTTGTTAAAGCTAGTCCTGGAATCATGAATTGGGGAGAAGTGTTCATCCAAGTCAAAATAGTCAAGATAAAACTAGCTATGATAAAGAGTAGTCCTTTGATTGATCTCATAGAAAATTCCATTTCATTGGGATTTGATTTGTTGTAAATGAATTTGTTACATTTTATCATAGAAAAAGTATGGTGTCAAATTGAGGTATATAAATATCTACTATCATCAAAAAAACTCTCCAATTGAACTGGAGAGTGGCTGTTTATACTCAATGAAAATCAAAGAGCAAACTAGGAAGCTAGACGCAGGCTGTACTTGAGTACGGCAAGGTGAAGCTGACGTGGTTTGAATTTGATTTTCGAAGAGTATTATTCTGCAGCTTGTTGCCAACGTTTGGCTAGCATATGAGATAGGCTAGAAATTGCTAGGTTGAAGCTGAAGTAGATGAGGGCAATCAGGATATATAGACTGAAGACTTGCTCTGGTTCGAAATAACGGCCCATGAGAATTTGGCTAGCTCCAAAGAGTTCTTGTAGGGCGATAACAGAGTAGAGAAGACTGGTATCCTTAATTACGGTTACAAACTGGGAAATGATGGCTGGCAACATTTTGCGAATAGCTTGTGGGAGAATGATGTGGTAGAGGATTTGGGCTGAAGTAAATCCTTGCGACATTCCTGCTTCGTACTGTCCCTTGTCTACGGCATTGAGACCGCCTCGAATAATCTCAGCTAGGGCCGCTGAGGTAAAGAGAGTAAAGGCAGTGATTCCTGCTGGAGTGGATTTCATCTTGAACACTAAAAAGATAGTAAAGATCCAGAGGAGGTTGGGAACGTTGCGCACAAACTCGATGTAAATGCTGGAGATGATGCGCAAGACAGGATTTTTGCCATTTCTCATGACAGCTAGCACCGTACCGATGAGGGTAGAGAGAACGATGGCAATTAGAGAAATATAGAGGGTCAAGCCAAATCCTTTAAAGATAAAGACTAGGTTATCTGGGGTTAAAACTTCTAAAATGGATTCCATAGTAACCTCCTAAAGTGAATAGGCTTTTTTGTTGGCTTGCTCCATCTTGCGACCAAACTGGGCAACAGGGAAGCATAGAGAGAAGTAGAGCAGGGCAGCGCCTAGAAAGGCTGGGATATAGTTTCCGTTAAGAGCCGACCAAGACTTGGTCACAAACATCAAATCTACTCCAGAGATGATAGCGACTGTAGAGGTGTTTTTGATGAGGTTAACAATTTGGTTGGTCAAAGGAGGGAGAATGATTCGGAAAGCCTGAGGCAAGATAATCAAGCGCATGGCACTGATATAAGTAAAACCTTGCGACAAGGCGGCCTCCATCTGACCGCTAGGAATAGACTGAATGCCTGAGCGAATAACCTCAGCGATATAGGCACCGTGATAGAGTCCCACGCAGAGAACAGCTGTCCAATAAATCGGAATCATGATGATATGGTCACTGATAAGAGGTAGGCCATAAAAAACGATAACAAACTGAACCAAGAGGGGAGTGTTTTGGTAAAATTCCACAAAGATGCGAGCCAAAATTCGCAAAATTGGACGTTTGCTAGTTGACATAGCTCCAAAGAAGACGCCCAAAACCATAGCGAGGATAAAGGATCCGATCGCTAGGGCAAGGGTGAAGAGGAAACCATTGAAAAATTGTCCAAAATCCTGAAAATAGGCTGTCCAAGATGATAAATCTGTCATAGGGTGTCCTCCTTAATCTGCAGTATGGCTAGATGGTTTGAGCTTGTAACGATCATAAAGTTTTTGCAAACTACCATCCTTACTCCATTTAGTGACCAAGTTATCAAGATAGTTGTTTAGCTCTGTATTTGATTTCTTGGTAACAATACCGTAGTCAGATGGCTTGAAACTATCATTTAGCAGTTCTGTGCGTTTGCTGATATAGCCAGACAGAATCGAGCGGTCAACGGAAAAGGCATCGATACGATGAGCATGAAGGGAAGTAATCAATTCTGGGTAGGAACCAAGTTCGACGAATTTAAAGGTCAAGCCTTTCTTTTTACCTAGTTCGGTAATCAGGCGTTGAGTAATGGAGCCTTGGGCAACTCCGATGGTTTTGCCGTTTAGGTCCTCAATGCTTTTGATTTTGGCAGACTTATTGACCAAAAAGCCAGAGGCATCTGTGTAGTAAGGACTGGTGAAGTTGTAGAGTTTTTTGCGTTCGTCTGTGATAGTAAAGGTCGCGATATCCATATCGACCTGTTCATTGTCTAGAAGGGGTCCACGGGTCTGTGCGGTAACAGGCACATAGCGAACTTTGACCTTGAGCTCATCTGCTACCATCTTGGCCAAGTCGGTTTCGATACCAGAATAGGTTCCTGTCTTAGGATCCTTATAGCCCAAATTGGGAACATCTTGTTTGACACCGACAACCAGCTCGCCTCTTTTTTGAATATCTGCGACACTGGCATCAGCCTGAACGGGTTTTGCAGCAGCAAGGCCAAAAAGGCTAATCAATAATGCGGATAAAAAGAATTTCTTTTTCATAGGCGCCTCCTTATTTGACTTTGTCACTTTCGTGGTTGATGATCTTGCTGAGGAATTGTTGGGCACGAGGTTCGCTTGGATTGTCGAAAAAGTCATCAACATCTGTCGTATCCACCAAAACTTCTCCGTCAGCCATAAAGATGATGCGATCAGCAACTTCACGGGCGAAGCCCATTTCATGGGTAACGACAATCATATTCATACCATCGTGGGCCAATTTTTGCATAACTGCTAGAACATCGCCGATGGTTTCAGGGTCTAGGGCAGATGTTGGCTCATCAAAGAGGAGGAGTTCAGGATGCATAGCGAGTCCACGTGCGATGGCAATTCGTTGTTTTTGTCCACCAGATAGCATGGCTGGATAAGAATCTTTCTTGTCCCACATATTTACAAATTCCAGATATTTTTGGGCTGTTTTTTCAGCTTCTTTTTTATCAATTCCTAGAACTTTTATGGGTGCAAGTGTTACGTTTTCTAACACTGTTTTATGCGGATAGAGGTTAAAATGTTGGAAAACCATGCCGACTTCCTTGCGAAGAGGTACCAAATCTTTCTGGCTGGCACCAGCAACTTGGTGCCCATTTACTAGAAGACTTCCCTTGTCGACAGCCTCTAAACCATTGATGGTACGGATAAGAGTGGATTTCCCAGAACCAGATGGTCCGAGTAGGACAACAACTTGCCCTTTTTCAAAACGGAGATTGATGTCGCGGAGTGCATGGTAATCTCCGTAATATTTTTCGACGTGTTCAAATTCTACTAAAGCCATAAGGAATCTCCTTTGTGTTAGATTTTATAACATGATTCTACACCAAAAGATTTGTCTTGTCAAATCATATCTGAAAAAATTCATTAAAATTTTATAAAAAGGCAATCTGGATAGAGAAAAAGCCTAAATCGTGTTATAATGAAGCAATAGAATTCTTAGAAAGAGTGGATGTCTTTTTGATAACACCTACTTATGAATGGCAGTTTGCCCCGCAGGTTGAAGATGCGGATTTTACAAAGATAGCCAAGAAGGCTGGACTGGGTCCTGAGGTGGCTCGGTTATTATTTGAGAGAGGGATTCAGGACCAAGAAAGTCTGAAGAAGTTTTTAGAACCTTCCTTGGAGGATTTGCATGACCCTTATCTGCTCCATGATATGGACAAGGCAGTGGAACGGATTCGTCAGGCCATTGAAGAAGGGGAAAGTATTCTCGTTTATGGAGACTACGATGCGGATGGCATGACTTCGGCTTCGATTGTGAAGGAAAGTTTGGAACAGCTTGGTGCTGAGTGCCGTGTTTACTTGCCAAATCGTTTCACTGATGGCTATGGACCTAATGCCAGTGTCTATAAATACTTTATCGAGCAAGAAGGGATTTCCTTGATTGTGACGGTGGATAATGGGGTTGCGGGTCATGAGGCTATTGAATTGGCCCAGTCTATGGGAGTGGATGTCATTGTGACTGACCACCATTCTATGCCTGAAACCTTACCAGATGCCTATGCCATCGTTCACCCTGAACATTCAGATGCGGACTATCCTTTCAAATATTTGGCTGGTTGTGGAGTTGCTTTCAAGCTGGCTTGTGCCCTGTTAGAAGAAGTACAAGTGGAATTGCTTGATTTGGTCGCTATTGGTACCATTGCTGATATGGTGAGTTTGACGGATGAAAACCGTATTTTGGTTCAATATGGCCTGGAAATGTTGGGACATACTCAGCGTATTGGCCTACAAGAAATGTTGGATATGGCTGGGATTGCTACCAATGAAGTGACAGAAGAAACTGTTGGTTTTCAGATTGCCCCTCGTTTGAATGCCTTGGGCCGCTTGGATGATCCCAATCCTGCCATTGATTTGCTGACTGGCTTTGATGATGAGGAGGCGCATGAGATTGCCCTCATGATTCATCAGAAAAACGAAGAGCGCAAGGAAATTGTCCAGTCTATCTATGAAGAAGCCAAGACCATGGTGGATCCTGAAAAGAAGGTCCAAGTCTTGGCCAAGGAAGGCTGGAATCCTGGGGTTCTGGGTATCGTGGCTGGTCGTTTGTTGGAAGAACTAGGACAGACAGTCATTGTTCTTAATATAGAAGACGGTCGTGCCAAGGGCAGTGCTCGTAGTGTGGAAGCAGTAGATATTTTTGAGGCTCTGGATCCTCATCGAGACCTCTTCATCGCCTTTGGCGGTCATGCTGGCGCAGCAGGAATGACGCTGGATGTTGAGAAAGTTTCAGATTTATCTCAGGTCTTGGAAGACTATGTCCGTGAAAAAGGTGCAGATGCTGCTGGCAAGAACAAGTTAAATCTAGATGAAGAACTGGATTTGGAGACACTTAGTTTGGAAACGGTCAAAAGTTTTGAACGTTTAGCTCCCTTTGGAATGGACAATCAGAAACCTGTCTTTTATATTAAGGATTTTCAGGTCGAAAGTGCCCGTACTATGGGGGCAGGCAATGCCCATCTCAAGTTGAAAATTTCTAAAGGTGAGGCGAGTTTTGAAGTGGTAGCCTTTAGCCAAGGCAGATGGGTGACAGAGTTTTCTCAAACCAAGAATCTAGAGCTGGCGGTCAAATTGTCTGTCAACCAATGGAATGGCCAAACTGCTCTACAGTTGATGATGGTGGATGCGCGTGTGGAGGGTGTTCAACTTTTTAACATCCGTGGGAAAAATGCAGTCTTGCCAGAAGGGGTTCCAGTCTTGGACTTTTCTGGAGAATTACCAGATTTAGTAGCTAGTGACGCAGTTGTTGTAAAAACTATTCCTGAGGATATTACTCAGCTGAAGACTATTTTTCAGGAGCAGAATTTTTCTGCTGTCTATTTCAAAAATGATATTGACAAGGCCTACTATCTGACAGGCTATGGGACTAGAGAGCAGTTTGCTAAATTGTACAAGACTATCTACCAGTTTCCAGAGTTTGATATTCGCTATAAGCTGAAAGATTTGGCAGCTTATCTTAATATTCAGCAAATCTTGCTGGTCAAGATGATTCAAGTGTTTGAAGAACTAGGCTTTGTTACCATCAAAGACGGGGTCATGACAGTGAATAAAGAAGCGCCAAAGCGGGAAATAGGAGAAAGTCAGATTTACCAAAATCTCAAACAAACCGTCAAAGACCAAGAAATGATGGCGCTGGGTACCGTGCAAGAAATTTATGACTTTTTAATGGAAAAAGAATAGCAGATAGGAAAGAGTTGGGCAACCAGCTCTTTTTTGAAAACAAATCTTCATTTTGAAAATCATTAAAAAAATGGTATAATGGTAGGAAAAGATTCGGCTAAAAGTAGTACTTTTAGAATAAGAGGGTAAGTAACCCTATAATCAAGATAAACTAAGCTTTCGGAGGAAAAATGAGTAATATCAGTTTAACAACACTTGGTGGTGTGCGTGAAAATGGGAAAAATATGTATATCGCTGAAATCGATGGGTCTATTTTCGTTTTGGATGCAGGTCTAAAGTACCCTGAAAATGAACAACTAGGGGTGGATGTCGTCATTCCAAATATGGACTACCTTTTTGAAAATAGCGACCGTATTGCTGGGGTCTTCTTGACCCACGGGCATGCGGATGCCATTGGTGCTCTACCTTATCTCTTGGCTGAAGCCAAGGTGCCTGTATTTGGGTCTGAGCTGACCATTGAGTTGGCCAAACTCTTTGTCAAAGGAAATGACACAGTTAAGAAATTTAATGATTTCCATGTTATCGATGAGGATACGGAGATTGATTTTGGAGGAACTGTGGTGTCCTTCTTCCGTACAACTCACTCTATTCCAGAAAGTCTGGGTGTTGTCTTGAAGACAGCTGAAGGTAGCATCGTTTATACAGGTGACTTTAAATTTGACCAGACAGCTAGTGAATCCTATGCGACAGACTTCGCTCGTTTGGCAGAAATCGGTCGTGATGGAGTTCTAGCCCTTCTTAGCGATTCAGCCAATGCAGATAGCAATATCCAGGTGGCTAGCGAAAGTGAAGTTGGGGACGAGATCACTCAAACCATTGCAGATTGGGATGGTCGTATCATCGTCGCAGCAGTAGCCAGCAACCTCTCTCGTATCCAGCAGGTGTTTGACGCTGCGGATGCAACAGGCCGTCGTGTGGTCTTGACAGGATTCGATATTGAAAATATTGTCCGTACTGCTATTCGCCTCAAGAAATTGTCTCTAGCTAACGAGAGTCTTTTGATTAAGCCGAAAGATATGTCTCGTTTTGAAGACCATGAGTTGATTATCCTTGAGACAGGTCGTATGGGTGAGCCAATCAACGGTCTTCGTAAGATGTCGATTGGTCGCCACCGTTATGTGGAAATCAAGGACGGTGACCTAGTTTATATTGTAACCACTCCGTCTATCGCTAAAGAAGCAGTCATGGCGCGTGTGGAAAATATGATTTACCAAGCTGGAGGTGTTGTCAAATTGATCACCCAAAGCTTGCGTGTGTCAGGGCACGGAAATGCGCGTGATTTGCAATTGATGATTAACCTCTTGCAACCCAAGTATCTCTTCCCAATTCAAGGAGAATACCGTGAGTTGGATGCCCATGCTAAGGCTGCTATGGCAGTTGGGATGTTGCCAGAACGCATTTTCATCCCTAAAAAGGGAACCAGCATGGCTTATGAGAATGGAGACTTTGTCCCAGCTGGAGCGGTTTCAGCAGGGGATGTCTTGATTGACGGAAATGCCATCGGTGATGTTGGTAATGTGGTTCTTCGTGACCGTAAGGTCTTGTCAGAAGATGGAATTTTCATCGTCGCAATCACCGTTAACCGCCGTGAGAAGAAAATTGTGGCCAAGGCCCGTGTTCACACGCGTGGATTTGTTTATCTCAAGAAGAGCCGCGATATTCTCCGTGAAAGTTCAGAATTGATTAACCAGACGGTAGAAGACTATCTGCAAGGAGATGACTTTGACTGGGCAGACCTTAAAGGGAAGGTTCGTGATAATTTAACTAAGTATCTCTTTGACCAGACTAAGCGTCGTCCAGCTATTTTACCAGTAGTCATGGAAGCAAAATAATCTTTGAAATAAACAGAGAGAAAGTCGAGTTTCGGCTTTTTCTTATAGAAAAATAGAGGAAAAAATTATGGCAGTAATGAAAATCGAGTATTACTCACAAGTTTTGGATATGGAGTGGGGAGTGAATGTCCTCTATCCTGATGCTAATCGAGTGGAAGAACCAGATTGTAAAGACATTCCAGTCTTGTACCTCTTGCACGGGATGTCTGGCAACCATAATAGCTGGCTCAAGCGTACCAATGTAGAACGCTTGCTTCGAGGTACTAATCTCATCGTTGTTATGCCCAATACCAGCAATGGTTGGTACACCGATACCCAGTATGGTTTTGACTATTATACAGCTCTAGCAGAGGAATTGCCACAGGTTCTGAAACGTTTCTTCCCTAACATGACCAGCAAGCGTGAAAAGACCTTTATCGCTGGCCTCTCTATGGGAGGCTATGGCTGTTTCAAATTGGCCCTTGCTACAAATCGTTTTTCTCATGCAGCTAGTTTTTCAGGTGCCCTTAGTTTTCAAGATTTTTCTCCTGAGAGCCAAGATTTGGGGACACCAGCTTACTGGAGAGGTGTGTTTGGGGAGATTAAAGATTGGACAACTAGCACCTATTCTCTAGAAAGTCTGGCTAAAAAATCGGATAAAAAGACCAAGCTGTGGGCTTGGTGTGGCGAACAGGATTTCTTGTATGAAGCCAATAATCTAGCAGTGAAAAATCTCAAAAAACTAGGTTTTGATGTGACCTATAGCCATAGCGCTGGAACTCACGAGTGGTATTATTGGGAAAAACAATTGGAACGGTTCTTAGCAACCCTACCAATTGATTTCAAATTAGAAGAGAGATTGTCATAATTTAGCTTTCTTTTAGCTTCTTTTAGTAAAATAGTCTTTATTTTCTAGAAAGGTGGAGAGACATGCGCTGGCTTTTTCGTTTGATAGGGGCTTTCTTTTCTTTTGTGTGGCATTTGTTTTGGCGCCTGGTTTGGATTGTTTTGCTTTTATGCACTCTTGCTTTTGGATTTCTCTGGTATCTTAACGGAGATTTTCAAGGAGCGCTAAAGCAAGCAGAGCTAAAGCAAGCAGAGCGGTCAGTCAAGATTGGTCAACAAAGTATTGACCAATGGGAAAAAACAGGGCAACTGCCTAAGTTGAATCAGACAGATAGCCACCAGCATTCTGAAGGAAGATGGCCACAGGCTTCTGCTCGTATTTACTTGGATCCCCAGATGGATTCACGCTTTCAAGAAGCTTATGTAGAAGCGATTCAGAATTGGAATCAAACTGGTGCTTTTAGCTTTGAACTTGTCACCGAGTCCAGCAAGGCAGATATCTTGGCTACGGAGATGAATGACGGAGGTACTCCTGTGGCAGGAGAGGCAGAAAGTCAGACCAATCTCTTAACAGGGCAATTCTTATCCGTAACGGTGCGTCTGAATCACTATTATCTGTCCAATCCTAACTATGGCTATTCCTATGAGCGCCTTGTCCATACGGCAGAACATGAGTTGGGTCATGCGATTGGCTTGGACCATACAGATGAAAAGTCTGTCATGCAACCTGCTGGTTCCTTTTATGGTATCCAGGAAGTGGATGTTGCAAACCTTCGAAAAATATATGAGACTAGTGAGTAGGGAACAATCTTTCCCTACTTTTTTGCTATAATGGAATTATGAACAACTTGATTAAATCAAAACTAGAGCTCCTGCCAACCAGCCCTGGTTGCTACATTCACAAGGATAAAAACGGCACCATTATCTATGTGGGAAAGGCTAAAAATCTGCGTAACCGTGTGAGGTCTTATTTCCGTGGAAGTCATGATACCAAAACAGAGGCTTTGGTGTCTGAAATTGTGGATTTTGAATTTATCGTTACTGAATCCAATATTGAGGCACTTCTCCTAGAAATTAATCTGATCAAGGAAAATAAGCCTAAATACAATATCATGCTCAAGGATGATAAGTCTTATCCTTTCATCAAAATCACCAATGAACGCTATCCTCGTTTGATTATTACCCGACAGGTCAAAAAAGACGGAGGTCTCTACTTTGGTCCCTATCCAGATGTGGGGGCGGCCAATGAAATCAAGCGACTACTGGATCGGATTTTCCCTTTTCGCAAGTGTACAAATCCACCGTCTAAGGTCTGTTTTTACTACCATATCGGTCAATGTATGGCCCACACCATCTGTAAGAAGGATGAGGACTATTTCAAGTCTATGGCTCAGGAGGTTTCTGATTTTCTGAAAGGCCAAGATGACAAAATCATTGATGACCTAAAGGGCAAGATGGTGGCGGCAGCTCAGACTATGGAGTTTGAACGTGCGGCGGAATACCGTGACCTGATTCAGGCTATTGGAACACTTCGAACCAAGCAACGGGTCATGGCCAAGGATCTCCAAAATCGGGATGTCTTTGGCTACCATGTGGACAAGGGCTGGATGTGTGTGCAGGTTTTCTTTGTTCGTCAGGGCAAGCTTATTGAGCGCGATGTCAATCTTTTCCCCTATTACAATGATCCGGATGAGGATTTTCTAACCTATGTGGGACAATTCTATCAAGAAAAATCCCACCTAGTACCCAATGAGGTATTGATTCCGCAGGATATTGACGAAGAAGCCGTTAAGGTCTTGGTGGATACCAAGATTCTTAAGCCTCAGCGTGGAGAGAAAAAGCAACTGGTCAACCTAGCTATAAAGAATGCCCGAGTCAGCCTAGAGCAGAAATTCAACCTGCTAGAGAAATCTGTCGAAAAGACTCAAGGGGCTATTGAAAATCTAGGACGCTTGCTCCAAATTCCGACCCCAGTCCGCATTGAGTCCTTCGATAACTCTAATATCATGGGAACCAGTCCTGTTTCAGCCATGGTGGTCTTTGTCAACGGCAAACCAAGTAAAAAAGATTATCGTAAGTATAAAATCAAGACTGTGGTTGGACCAGACGACTATGCTAGTATGCGAGAGGTCATTCGCAGACGCTATGGTCGAGTACAGCGTGACGGTTTGACTCCTCCAGATTTGATTGTGATTGATGGGGGACAAGGTCAGGTCAATATCGCTAAGCAGGTTATCCAAGAAGAGCTAGGTTTGGATATCCCAATTGCGGGTTTGCAAAAAAATGACAAGCATCAAACCCATGAATTGCTCTTTGGAGATCCGCTTGAGGTGGTGGAGTTATCTCGCAATTCTCAGGAATTTTTCCTCCTCCAACGTATCCAAGATGAGGTGCACCGCTTTGCCATTACCTTCCACCGTCAACTGCGCTCCAAAAATTCCTTTTCATCACAATTGGATGGTATTGAAGGGTTGGGACCTAAACGCAAGCAGAATCTCATGAAGCATTTCAAGTCTTTGACCAAAATCAAGGAAGCCAGTGTGGATGAGATTGTCGAAGTTGGAGTACCTAGAGCGGTTGCAGAGGCTGTGCAGAGGAAGTTGAACCCGCAGGAGGCAGAAGCCTTGCTTCAAGTTGCGGAAGAAAGAGTAGATTACCAAACAGAAGGAGAACACAATGAATCATAAAATCGCAATTTTATCAGATATTCATGGCAATACAACTGCCTTAGAAGCAGTGATTGCAGATGCTAAAAATCAAGGAGTCAGTGAATACTGGCTTCTGGGAGATATTTTTCTTCCTGGTCCCGGTGCGAATGACTTGGTCGCCCTGTTAAAGGACCTTCCTATCACAGCCAGTGTTCGAGGCAATTGGGATGATCGTGTCCTTGAGGCCTTGGATGGCGAATATGGTTTGGAACATCCGAAAGAAATCCAGTCAATGCGCATGACCCAGTTTTTGATGGAGCGAATGGATCCTGCAACGATTGTCTGGCTACGAAGCTTGCCTTTGCTGGAAAAGAAAGAAGTTGAGGGACTACGCTTTTCTATCTCTCATAATTTACCTGACAAAAACTATGGTGGGGACCTACTGGTTGGGAATGATACAGAAAAATTTGACCAACTGCTAGATGCGGAAACCGACGTGGCAGTCTATGGTCATGTTCACAAGCAGTTGCTTCGTTATGGCAGTCAAGGGCAACAAATCATCAATCCAGGGTCGATTGGCATGCCCTATTTTAATTGGGAGGCGTTAAAAAATCACCGTGCCCAGTATGCCGTGATAGAAGTGGAAGATGGGGAATTGGTCAATATCCAATTTCGTAAAGTCGCTTATGATTATGAAGCGGAGTTAGAACTGGCCAAGTCCAAGGGGCTTCCCTTTATCGAAATGTATGAAGAACTACGAAGAGAAGACAACTATCAGGGGCACAATCTGGAACTTTTAGCAAGCTTAATAGAAAAGCATGGGTATGTAGAAGATGTGAAGAATTTTTTTGATTTTTTGTAAGAGTTTCCTAAAATAACCAATGCAAACTAAAAAAGCGATTGGCTGGTCCAATCGCTTTTAGTATATCTTATACTCAATGAAAATCAAAGAGCAAACTAGGAAGCTAGCCGTAGGTTGCTCAAAGCACAGCTTTGAGGTTGCAGATAAAGCTGACGTGGTTTGAAGAGATTTTCGAAGAGTATTATTGTAATTGAGATTTATCTGGAAGATAAGAACCACCTAGATAAGTATTGCTAAGTTTTTCAAGTGTTCCATCTTGATAGAGTTCTTTGAGCGCTTTATCAAATTTCTCTTTAAACTCTTTTTGGTCGTTTGAGAAGACGATATAGTTGTTGGGGCTATCGGCAGAAGGTAAATCAACGACTGAGAGATCTAAGCCACGGTCCTTGATAATCTTTTGAACCGATACCTTGTCAAAAACTAGGAAATCAAATTCACCATTAGAGAGGTCTAAGATTCGTTTACCGATATCCTCTCCAGAAAAATCGATAGTAGCGGGATTGTCAGTGTGTTTTTGATTCCAGTTATTGATGAATTGAGCGTTTGAAGTTCCAGTATCCTCTTGAGTTGTTTTGCCAGCGATTTGGTCAAGTGAAGTCAGAGGATTTTTCTTGTTGCTGACAAGGACGAGGGGATTGTTCGAAATTGGGAGTGAGTAAAGGTATTTTTCAGCACGCTCTTTTGTGTAACTCAAGTTATTGGCTGCAGCCTGATAGTGACCAGAATCAAGTCCTGGGAAGATGCTCTCCCAAGCAGTTCTTTGGAATTGAATCTCGTAGTCGCTGAGTTTTTCATCCACTGCTTTCAGAACTTCGATATCGAAGCCTGTTAGATTGCCCTTATCTTCGTAGTCAAATGGCGGCACATCACCAGCTGTAGCAACGACAATTGTCTTTTGAGAGCTGGTTTCTTTAGGTATAGTTTGATTTCCACAGGCAACCAAAAATGGTAGGATGGCTAGTAATAGGCTAAATTTTTTCATAATGTCTCCATTCAAATGTAAAGTTATCTGCTAGTTTATCAGAAATGTTCCTGATGAACCAATATATATTTTTTATGGCTGTAATAAAAAATCTTAATCATGAAAAATCCCTGCAAGCTCTTTCAAAATATGATAGAATGGAAGCAGTAGAATTAGAAAAGGAAATCGATTATGAAATTTCTTGAATTAAATAAAAAACGTCATGCGACCAAGCATTTCACTGATAAGCCAGTGGATCCCAAAGATGTGCGTACGGCTATCGAAATTGCAACCTTGGCGCCAAGCGCCCACAACAGCCAGCCTTGGAAATTTGTGGTGGTACGTGAGAAAAATGCCGAACTAGCAAAATTGGCTTACGGTTCAAACTTTGAACAGGTATCATCAGCACCTGTAACCATTGCCCTATTTACAGATACAGATCTTGCTAAACGTGCTCGTAAGATTGCCCGAGTTGGTGGTGCTAACAATTTCTCAGAAGAACAACTTCAATACTTTATGAAAAATTTGCCTGCCGAGTTTGCACGCTACAATGAACAACAAGTCAGCGACTACCTAGCCCTCAATGCAGGTTTGGTTGCCATGAACTTGGTTCTGGCTTTGACAGACCAGGGAATCGGGTCAAATCTGATTCTTGGTTTTGATAAATCAAAAATCAATGAAGTTTTGGACATCGAAGACCGTTTCCGCCCAGAGCTCTTGATTACAGTAGGCTACACAGACGAAAAATTGGAACCAAGTTACCGCTTGCCAGTAGATGAAATCATCGAGAAAAGATAGGAAGAAGAAAAAAATGACAGCAATTGATTTTACAGCAGAAGTAGAAAAACGCAAAGAAGACCTCTTGGCTGACTTGTTTAGCCTTTTGGAAATCAACTCAGAACGTGATGATAGCAAGGTTGATGCCCAGCATCCATTTGGACCTGGGCCGGTAAAAGCCTTGGAAAAATTCCTTGAAATCGCAGACCGCGATGGCTACCCAACTAAAAATGTTGACAACTACGCAGGACATTTTGAATTTGGTGATGGAAAAGAAGTTCTCGGAATCTTTGCCCACATGGACGTGGTGCCAGCTGGTAGCGGTTGGGACACAGACCCTTACACACCAACTATCAAAGACGGTCGCCTTTATGCGCGTGGAGCTTCTGATGACAAAGGACCTACAACAGCTTGCTACTATGGCTTGAAAATCATCAAAGAATTGGGCCTTCCAACTTCTAAGAAAGTTCGTTTCATCGTTGGAACAGATGAAGAATCAGGTTGGGCAGATATGGACTACTATTTCGAGCACGTAGGACTTGCAAAACCAGACTTCGGTTTCTCTCCTGATGCTGAGTTCCCTATAATCAATGGTGAAAAAGGAAATATCACGGAATACCTCCACTTTGCAGGTGAAAATGCAGGTGCTGTCCGTCTTCACAGCTTCACAGGTGGTTTGCGTGAAAATATGGTACCAGAATCAGCAACAGCAGTCGTTTCAGGTGATTTGGCTGACTTGCAAGCTAAACTAGATGCCTTTGTTGCAGAATACAAACTTAGAGGAGAACTCCAAGAAGAAGCTGGCCAATACAAGGTGACCATCATTGGTAAATCAGCCCATGGTGCTATGCCTGCTTCAGGTGTCAATGGTGCGACTTACCTTGCCCTTTTCCTCAGCCAGTTTGACTTTGCTGGACCAGCCAAAGACTATCTTGATATCGCTGGTAAAATTCTCTTGAACGACCATGAGGGTGAAAATCTCAAAATTGCTCATGTGGATGAAAAGATGGGTGCTCTTTCTATGAATGCCGGTGTCTTCCGCTTTGACGAAACAAGTACTGACAATACCATTGCCCTTAACATCCGCTATCCAAAAGGAACAAGTCCAGAACAAATCAAGTCAATCCTTGAAAACTTGCCAGTTGCTTCTGTTAGCCTTTCTGAACACGGTCATACCCCTCACTATGTACCAATGGAAGATCCACTTGTGCAAACCTTGTTGAATGTTTATGAAAAACAAACTGGCCTTAAAGGTCATGAGCAAGTCATCGGTGGTGGAACCTTTGGTCGCTTGCTAGAACGAGGTGTTGCCTATGGTGCTATGTTCCCAGACTCAATTGATACCATGCACCAAGCCAATGAATTTATCGCCTTGGACGATCTCTTCCGAGCAGCAGCAATCTATGCCGAAGCTATTTACGAATTGATCAAATAAAACGATAGAAGTCTGAGTTCTTATGCTTAGACTTCTTTTTGGAGGGAAAGTAGATGTCTCAAATTGAAAGAATCAAGCAGGCTATTATGGCGGATCCGCAGAATGCCAGCTATACAGAGCGTGGCATCGAGCCTCTCTTTGCAGCGCCAAAAACTGCTCGCATCAATATCATCGGTCAAGCACCTGGTCTTAAAACCCAAGAAGCAGGCCTTTACTGGAAGGACAAAAGTGGTGACCGCTTGCGAGATTGGCTCGGTGTGGATGAAGATACCTTTTACAATTCAGGCTATTTTGCTGTCTTGCCTATGGATTTCTACTTTCCAGGACATGGCAAGTCAGGTGATCTGCCACCGAGAATTGGTTTTGCCGAAAAATGGCATCCGCAGCTCTTGCAAGAATTGCCCGATATTCAGTTGACCCTCTTGATTGGGCAATATGCCCAAGCCTACTATTTACAGGAGAAAGTCAGTGGCAAGGTAACAGAACGAGTAAAACATTACCAGAACTACTTGCCAACCTATTTTCCACTAGTTCACCCCTCGCCGCGAAATCAAATCTGGATGGCCAAAAATCCTTGGTTTGAGTCAGAAGTGGTGCCAGATTTGAAAAAAAGAATTAAAACCATTTTATAGTCAATGAAAATCAAAGAGCAAACTAGGAAGCTAGCCGCAGGCTGTACTTGAGTACGGTAAGGCGACGCTGACGTGGTTTGAATTTGATTTTCGAAGAGTATTAGGAGAAAAAGAATGAAAGAAATAACCTTTGACGCATTTTACCAGCTTTACCAAAACGACCAACTTTCTCTAGTGGACGTGAGAGAAATGGATGAGTTTGAAACTCTTCATTTAGAAGGTGCCCACAATCTACCGCTGAGTCAGTTGGCTGATAGCTATGATCAGTTGGACAAGGATCAGTTACATTATGTTATTTGTAAATCTGGAATGAGATCGGCGCGTGCTTGCCAATTTCTGTCAGAACAAGGTTATGAGGTTATCAATGTACAAGGTGGCATGATGGCATTTGAAGAACTTTAAACATTACAATTTTCTCCTACTTGGTGTGATCTCGGTAGGGGATTTTGTTTTTAGACAATTCTCATTTTTAAGAATCTTGAAAACATTCAATATTTAATTCGTGATGCTTTTTTCAGACTCCTAATCGTGGTATACTAGGTCAGTATTTTATAAATATGAAGGAGATTTTCATGGCTAAAAAAGGTGCCCTAACAGGTTTGCTCCTGTTTGGAATATTTTTTGGTGCGGGAAACTTGATTTTTCCGCCTTCTCTAGGTGCTTTATCTGGAGAACATTTTCTTCCTGCCATCGCAGGTTTTGTCTTTTCAGGCGTCGGTATCGCCGTCTTGACCCTTATTATTGGAACGTTAAATCCTAAAGGATATATTCACGAGATTTCAACAAAGATAGCGCCTTGGTTTGCGACTCTGTACCTCGTAGTTCTCTATTTGTCAATTGGTCCATTCTTTGCTATTCCACGTACTGCTACAACGGCTTACGAAGTAGGGATTAGCCCCCTTCTGTCGGATGCAAATAAAGGTCTAGGCTTGATTGTCTTTACCCTTCTTTACTTTGCGGCAGCGTATCTAATCTCGCTCAATCCATCTAAAATCTTGGACCGTATCGGCCGTATTTTAACACCAGTCTTTGCAATCTTGATTGTTATCTTGGTTGCTCTAGGAGCTATCAAATACGGTGGAACAAGTCCTCAAGCTGCGTCAGCTGCTTATCAATCTTCTGCATTTGGGACAGGTTTCCTAGAAGGTTACAATACCTTGGATGCCCTTGCTTCAGTTGCCTTTAGCGTAATCGCAGTTCAAACCTTGAAGCAACTTGGCTTCTCAAGTAAGAAAGAATACATTTCGACTATTTGGGTTGTTGGTATCGTTGTTGCCCTTGCTTTCAGCGCTCTTTACATCGGTTTAGGTTTCCTTGGAAATCATTTCCCAGTACCAGCTGAAGCGATGAAGGGTGGAACACCAGGTGTTTATATCTTGTCACAAGCGACTCAAGAAATCTTTGGTTCAACAGCTCAACTCTTCCTCGCAGCCATGGTTACTGTAACCTGCTTCACAACTACAGTTGGTTTGATTGTGTCAACAGCTGAGTTCTTTAACGGCCGCTTCCCACAAATCAGCTACAAGGCTTATGCAACAGTCTTTACCTTGATTGGATTTGCTATTGCAAATCTTGGTTTGAGTGCGATTATCAAGTACTCAATCCCTGTGCTGGTTATTTTGTACCCAATCACGATTGCCATCGTCATGATTGTGATTGTCAACAAATTTGTACCTCTTTCAAAACCAGGTATGCAGTTGACAATTGCTGTGGTTACAGCTATTGCCATTGCAAGCGTCCTAGGAAGCTCATTTAAGGTTGAGTTTCTTGCAAATCTTGTTAACGCTCTTCCTTTTGCCAAGGCATCTCTTCCATGGTTGGTGCCAGCCATCGTCGGAGTCTTGCTCTCATTGGTTCTACCAAACAAGCAAGAAAGCGATGTTTTTGAAATGGAATAATCATTAAAATCACTTTTGTAGTCAAGGCTACAGGAGTGATTTTCTTTTTTTATCCGATGATAAATGTGTTATAATAGGTAGCAAAAGAGGTGAAGAAATGAATCAAACAGTAGAATATATCAAAGAACTGACAGCTATAGCATCGCCAACTGGCTTCACTCGGGAGATTTCGGACTATTTAGTCAAGACTCTAGAAGATTTTGGTTACCAGCCAGTTCGTACAGCCAAGGGCGGTGTCAATATGACTATCAAAGGTCAAAATGATGAGGAGCATCGCTATGTGACTGCCCATGTAGATACGCTGGGGGCTATTGTCCGTGCTGTCAAACCAGACGGTCGTCTCAAATTGGATCGTATCGGTGGTTTTCCTTGGAACATGATTGAAGGTGAAAACTGTACCGTTCATGTGGCTAGTACAGGTGAAAAAGTATCAGGGACGGTCCTTATCCACCAAACTTCTTGCCATGTCTACAAGGATGCAGGAACTGCAGAACGCACGCAAGACAATATGGAAGTGCGTTTGGATGCAAAAGTAACCACTGAAAAAGAAACTCGTGCCTTGGGGATTGAGGTTGGTGATTTTATCAGCTTTGACCCACGAACTATCGTGACAGAGACAGGTTTTATCAAGTCTCGTCATTTGGACGATAAGGTCAGCGCAGCGATTTTGCTTAATCTGCTTCGGATTTATAGGGAAGAGAAGATTGAGTTGCCTGTAACAACCCATTTTGCTTTTTCAGTTTTTGAAGAAGTGGGGCATGGAGCTAACTCTAATATCCCTGCTCAGGTAGTAGAATATCTGGCTGTGGATATGGGAGCTATGGGAGATGACCAGCAAACAGATGAGTACACAGTATCTATCTGCGTAAAGGATGCTTCAGGTCCTTATCACTATGACTTCCGTCAACATTTGGTTGCTTTGGCTAAAGAGCAAGATATTCCATTTAAGCTGGACATCTATCCATTTTATGGTTCGGACGCTTCAGCGGCTATGTCTGCAGGTGCAGAAGTCAAACACGCCCTTCTCGGTGCTGGTATCGAATCCAGTCACTCATATGAACGTACTCATATTGACTCGGTAGTCGCAACAGAGCGTATGGTTGATGCTTACCTTAAGAGCGAATTGGTAGACTAATATGTGCCTTATTTGCCAGAGAATTGAGCTCATTAAAGATGGGGAAAATCCCTACTTTGTCAAAGAGATGGAAACAGGCTATCTTGTGATTGGAGATCACCAGTATTTTGCAGGCTATAGTCTCTTTCTAGCCAAGGAACATGTCACCGAATTGCATTATTTAGAGAAGGAAACTAGAATCCGTTTTCTAGAGGAAATGAGTTTAGTCCAAGAGGCAGTTGCCAAGTCCTTTGCTGCCGAGAAAATGAATATTGAACTTTTAGGAAATGGCGATGCCCATCTCCACTGGCATCTTTTCCCTAGACGAACAGGTGATATGAATGGTCACGGTCTCAAGGGACGTGGTCCAGTCTGGTGGGTTCCCTTTGAAGAAATGACAGCAGAAACCTGCCAAGTAAAACCTGATGAGATTAAACAATTAGTCAAACGTTTATCGTCAGAAGTAGATAACCTATTAGAAATAAAGGAGTAGAAATGAAAAAAAGATACCTTGTTTTGACAGCCTTGCTAGCCTTGAATCTAGCAGCTTGTTCACAAGAAAAAGCAAAAAATGAAGATGGAGTAGCTAAGACAGAACAAACAGCTAAAGCTGATGGAACAGTCGGAAATAAGTCTCAAGAAGCCACCCAGAAAAAAGCAGAAGTGGTCAATAAAGGAGACTACTACAGTATCCAAGGGAAATACGATGAAATCATCGTAGCCAATAAACACTATCCATTGTCGAAAGACTACAATCCAGGGGAAAATCCAACAGCCAAGGCAGAGTTGCTCAAACTCATCAAAGCGATGCAAGAGGCAGGATTCCCAATCAGTGACCATTATAGTGGCTTTAGAAGTTATGAAACTCAGACCAAGCTCTATCAAGATTATGTCAACCAAGATGGTAAGGAAGCTGCCGACCGTTACTCTGCTCGTCCTGGATATAGTGAACACCAAACTGGCTTGGCCTTTGATGTTATTGGGACTGATGGTGATTTAGTAACAGAAGAAAAAGCGGCTCAATGGCTCTTGGACCATGCGGCTGATTATGGCTTTGTTGTCCGTTATCTCAAAGGTAAGGAAAAAGAAACCGGCTATATGGCTGAAGAATGGCACCTTCGTTATGTCGGAAAAGAAGCAAAAGAAATTGCAGAGAGTGGTCTCAGTTTGGAAGAATACTATGGATTTGAAGGCGGAGATTACGTCAATTAATACTCTTCGAAAATCAAATTCAAACCACGTCAGCGTCGCCTTACCGTACTCAAGTACAGCCTGCGGCTAGCTTCCTAGTTTGCTCTTTGATTTTCATTGAGTATAAAAATAAACTTTTCTCTTGCAATTCTAGATAAATAGTGTATAATAGATGGGTATGTGTAAAGCATACTTGTGGGAGGTAAAAATCTTTAATTACCGCCAAAACCACAAAGGAGGATTTAAAAATGGCTAAAAAAGTCGAAAAACTTGTAAAATTGCAAATCCCTGCTGGTAAAGCTACACCAGCTCCACCGGTTGGACCTGCTCTTGGTCAAGCTGGTATCAACATCATGGGATTCACAAAAGAGTTCAACGCTCGTACAGCTGACCAAGCTGGTATGATCATTCCAGTTGTTATCTCAGTTTACGAAGATAAATCATTTACTTTCATCACTAAAACACCACCAGCTGCTGTTCTTTTGAAAAAAGCTGCAGGTGTTGAAAAAGGATCAGGTACACCTAACAAAACTAAAGTTGCTACAGTTACTCGTGCACAAGTACAAGAAATTGCAGAAACTAAGATGCCAGATTTGAACGCAGCAAACGTAGAGTCTGCAATGCGTATGATCGAAGGTACTGCTCGTTCTATGGGATTCACTGTTGTTGACTAATCAATAACACAGTAGAAAATCTCACAGCAGTCTATTAGTTGCTTTTCATACTAGGCAAGTGACTGAAGCTTGTACTTGGGTACAGCAAGGGAGCTTAACGAAGTAGGAAAAGAATCTAATAGACTGAAAACCCGCAAGACTTCATCATTTCGAGAAGTGACGTGGGAGATGAAAATCGATTGAACCACTTACAAGGAGAATAGAAAATGGCTAAAAAAAGCAAACAACTTCGTGCTGCTCTTGAGAAAATCGACAGCACAAAAGCATACAGCGTAGAAGAAGCTGTAGCACTTGCAAAAGAAACTAACTTTGCAAAATTTGACGCAACTGTAGAAGTTGCTTACAACTTGAACATCGACGTTAAAAAAGCTGACCAACAAATCCGCGGAGCAATGGTATTGCCAAACGGTACTGGTAAAACTTCACGTGTTCTTGTTTTCGCACGTGGTGCAAAAGCTGAAGAAGCAAAAGCTGCTGGTGCAGACTTTGTTGGTGAAGATGACCTTGTTGCTAAAATCAACGACGGTTGGTTGGACTTCGACGTAGTTATCGCTACACCTGACATGATGGCTCTTGTTGGACGTCTTGGACGTGTCCTTGGACCACGTAACTTGATGCCAAACCCTAAAACTGGTACTGTAACAATGGATGTTGCTAAAGCAGTTGAAGAGTCTAAAGGTGGTAAAATCACTTACCGTGCTGACCGTGCAGGTAACGTTCAAGCAATCATCGGTAAAGTATCATTTGAAGCTGAAAAATTGGTTGAAAACTTCAAAGCTTTCAACGAAACAATCCAAAAAGCAAAACCAGCTACAGCTAAAGGAACTTACGTAACAAACTTGACTATCACAACTACTCAAGGTGTTGGTATCAAAGTTGACGTAAACTCACTTTAATCAGTAGTTTATATCAGAGAACGAGTACGAAAGTGCTCGTTTTTTTAGGTACTACGAACATTCCGTTCATCTGAGGTGTAAGTCCTCTGCAAGGATTATATACTAGTAAACCCAAAAGTTATTCCCAAGTCTAACTATTGTGAGTAGCTGATCGAACGGCATTAGGATAGACTGTTTAAGTCTGACGCTGGAAATAAGAATCGGCAGAGAAAGAGATAGAGAAATCTTGACTATACGAATAGGTACGTGATATATAGCGGATAAGGAGATCAGCAAATCTAAAGTACAAATATGTAGTCGTAACCTATATGCGTAAACTACGTGAACAATTGAATTCAAACTAGAGAGGTGATTAATAGATTTATGCTATAGTCATGGCAGCTTGTGTGCTTTTGATTCTAGTTTATCAAATAATAGATTAGAATTGTCAGATAATATAATTTTATGTTATAATGAAGAAAAAATAGAGGTGTTCAAATGTCAGAAGCAGGTCATAAGTTTTTAGCAAAACTAGGGAAAAAACGCTTACGTCCAGGTGGAAAACGTGCCACAGATTGGTTAATTGCAGAAGGAGGATTTTCAAAAGAAAAGAGAATACTAGAAGTTGCGTGCAATAGGGGAACTACAGCAATTGAGTTGGCACAGCGTTTTGGTTGTAAGATAACTGCTGTTGATATGGATGGACAAGCCTTAGAAGTGGCTAAAAAATCTGCTGAAACGGCAGGTGTTGGTCATTTAATCAGATTTGAAAGAGCAAATGCAATGAAACTTCCTTATGAAGATGCTAGTTTTGATATTGTTATAAATGAAGCTATGCTGACTATGCAAGCCGATCAAGCTAAGAAAAAATGTGTAATGGAGTATCTAAGGGTTTTAAAACCTGAAGGTCTTCTTTTGACACATGATGTGCTTCTTAAGGAAGCTAAAGAGTCTATCAGACAGGAATTGTCACAAGCAATTCATGTAAATGTAGGTCCTTTAACTCAAGATGGTTGGGAACAGGTGATGATAGAATCAGGTTATCGTGATGTGAAAGTATTGACTGGTGAAATGACATTAATGAAATTATCAGGTATGATTTATGACGAAGGTTGGCTAGGAACTTTGAAAATTTGTGTAAATGCTTGTAAAAAGGAGAATAGAAAGCAATTTTTAACGATGTATAAAATGTTTGCTAAGAATAAACAGAAACTGGGCTTTATTGCGATGGCTAGTTATAAATCGTCAAATCGTTAGATAATTATTGAAGTTAACTTTTCCTTTTTTCTTTCTTAAAAAATATGCTATAATAGAGAGTAAAAAACTTTGAAAGAAAGAAAAAGATGAATTTAAAAGATTACATTGCAACAATTGAAAATTATCCGAAGGAAGGAATTACCTTCCGTGATATCAGTCCTTTGATGGCTGATGGAAATGCTTATAGCTATGCTGTTCGTGAAATCGTTCAATATGCTACTGACAAGAAAATTGACATGATCGTAGGGCCTGAGGCTCGTGGTTTTATCGTGGGCTGTCCAGTTGCCTTTGAGTTGGGAATTGGTTTTGCACCTGTTCGTAAGCCAGGTAAATTGCCACGCGAAGTTATTTCTGCTGACTATGAAAAAGAGTACGGGGTTGATACCTTAACTATGCATGCTGATGCCATTAAGCCAGGTCAACGTGTTCTTATCGTGGATGACCTCTTGGCAACAGGTGGAACTGTTAAGGCAACTATTGAGATGATTGAAAAACTTGGTGGTGTTGTAGCAGGTTGTGCCTTCCTTGTTGAATTGGATGAATTGAACGGTCGTGAAAAAATCGGTGACTACGATTACAAAGTTCTTATGCATTATTAATGAAAAACAGTCCCTAGGGCTGTTTTCTCTACATTAGGATATAAAAATAGACTATAGCTAGTTAGAGAAAAACTATAATTGAAAACTATATCTTCTTACAGTATAATAAAGGAAACAAGTGTTTACATTTTAACTCTAAACACAAGCAATTATTCCTGAAAGAGTACAGTTAGGAGAGGGTTATGCCTATTCGAATTGATAAAAAATTGCCAGCTGTTGAGATTTTACGGACAGAGAATATCTTTGTCATGGATGATCAACGTGCTGCACACCAAGATATTCGTCCCTTGAAGATTTTAATTTTAAATCTCATGCCACAGAAAATGGTCACAGAGACCCAGTTGTTGCGCCACTTGGCTAATACACCCCTGCAACTGGATATTGATTTTCTCTATATGGAAAGCCACCGTTCTAAGACAACTCGTTCAGAGCACATGGAGACCTTTTATAAAACTTTTCCTGAAGTTAAGGACGAGTATTTTGATGGCATGATTATCACGGGTGCTCCAGTTGAGCATTTACCATTTGAGGAAGTGGACTATTGGGAGGAATTCAGTCAGGTAATCGAGTGGTCCAAGACCCACGTCTATTCGACGCTTCATATCTGCTGGGGTGCTCAGGCTGGTCTTTATCTGCGTTATGGGGTGGAAAAATACCAGATGGACAGTAAATTATCAGGTATCTATCCTCAGGATACTTTAAAAGAAGGACACCTTCTCTTTAGAGGCTTTGACGATAGCTATGTATCCCCTCATTCTCGGCACACGGAGATTTCTAAGGAAGAGGTCTTAAACAAAACCAATCTCGAGATTTTATCAGAGGGTCCTCAGGTTGGGGTTTCGATTTTGGCTAGTCGTGATTTACGAGAAATTTATAGTTTTGGGCATTTGGAATATGATCGTGATACCTTGGCAAATGAATATTTCCGAGATCGTGATGCAGGTTTAGATCCACATATTCCAGAAAATTACTTTAAGGATGATGATGTCAACCAGACACCTTGTCTTTGTTGGTCTTCATCAGCAGCCCTCTTTTTCAGTAACTGGGTGAATTATGCAGTCTATCAGGAAACCCCTTTTGACTGGAGAAAAATAGAAGATGATGCATCTGCATTTGGGTATTTATAAGAGGAATTATGACATATTTAGACGCTTTTAAATCAGGGAACTTGGTTTTACCGAGTGCCCTGCTCTTGCATTTTAAGGAACTCTTTCCTTCTAGCGACGATTTTCTGGTCTGGCAATTTTTCTATTTGCAAAATACGACAGGTTTGGAAGAGATGTCTCCAAGCCAGATTGCTGAAAGGATTGGCAAGGAAATTTCGGATGTCAATCAGGCTATTTCCAATCTGACGGAGAGGGGACTGCTTCAGTATCGAACTATCGAATTGAATGGTGAAATTGAATTGCTTTTTGATGCTAGTTTGGCATTAGAACGTTTGGATGACCTGCTTGGAGCAGTTCATTCAAGTTCAGACCAGCTGACACCTCAAAACCAGCTTAAGGATTTGGTGGAAACTTTCCAGCAGGAGTTAGGGCGCTTATTGACTCCTTTTGAGATTGAGGATTTGACCAAGACGCTAAAGGAAGATGGAACCAGTGCTGACTTGATTAAGGAAGCTCTTCGTGAAGCGGTTTTGAATGGGAAACCAAACTGGAAGTACATTCAGGCGATTTTGAGAAATTGGCGCCATGAAGGTATCAAAAGTGTGGCTCAAATCGAGGCTAAACGGGCAGAGAGAGAAGCAAGCAATCCTCAGTTGACACAGGTATCTGCAGATTTTAGAAATGCTATGGATCTCTGGAAGGATTAATCCTTGTAAGCAGGCTTGAAATCCGAGTAAGATTTGCAAGCTGTGTCTAATTGTGATAAAATAAGTAGAAAATAAATTGAAAAAAGAGGTATGTGAAATGTCACGTAAACCATTTATCGCTGGTAACTGGAAAATGAACAAAAATCCAGAAGAGGCTAAAGCATTCGTTGAAGCAGTTGCATCAAAACTTCCTTCATCAGATCTTGTTGAAGCAGGTATCGCAGCTCCAGCTCTTGATTTGACAACTGTTCTTGCTGCTGCAAAAGGCTCAAACCTTAAAGTTGCTGCTCAAAACTGCTACTTTGAAAATGCAGGTGCTTTCACTGGTGAAACAAGCCCACAAGTTTTGAAAGAAATCGGTACTGACTACGTTGTTATCGGTCACTCAGAACGCCGTGACTACTTCCATGAAACTGACGAAGATATCAACAAAAAAGCAAAAGCAATCTTTGCAAACGGTATGCTTCCAATCATCTGTTGTGGTGAGTCACTTGAAACTTACGAAGCTGGTAAAGCTGCTGAATTTGTAGGTGCTCAAGTATCTGCTGCATTGGCTGGATTGACTGCTGAACAAGTTGCTGCCTCAGTTATCGCTTATGAGCCAATCTGGGCTATCGGTACTGGTAAATCAGCTTCACAAGATGACGCACAAAAAATGTGTAAAGTTGTTCGTGACGTTGTAGCTGCTGACTTTGGTAAAGAAGTTGCGGACAAAGTTCGTGTTCAATACGGTGGTTCTGTTAAACCTGAAAACGTTGCTTCATACATGGCTTGCCCAGACGTTGACGGTGCCCTTGTAGGTGGTGCGTCACTTGAAGCTGAAAGCTTCTTGGCATTGCTTGATTTTGTAAAATAATCGACTCTTTATCAACATTATTGGGTTGAAGAAAAGCTAAAATCGAGAAAGGACAAATATCGTCCTTTCTTTTTTCTACTAAAGCAGAAAATGTAGACCATTTTATTCGAACCATTCCTGGTGGTTACAATATGGAGATGAAGCAATAGTCAAGTAATATTTCCCTCGGGCAAAAACAACTCTTGACCATCGCGCGTGCTCTCTAACCAATTTTAAAATTCTTATTTTTGATGAAGCGACTTCCTCTGTTGATACCCGTTTGGAACTCTTGATTCAAAAAATCACGAAACGGTTGATGAAAGGAAGGACCAGCTTTGTCATTGCACATCGCCTTTCGATCATTCAAGAAGCAAATAAGATTCTCGTTCTTAAGGATGGACAGATTATTGAGCAGGGAAATTACGAAAGCTCACTCCAAGCAAAAGGCTTTTATTATGAACTTTACCAAAGCCAATTTTCAAGCCAATCTGATTAAATCAGCTAATAAAATAATGTCAAACTTTTCTTAAATTATCAGTCTATTGCAACTTTTCTCATGTGAGTCATTTGGCTTGCTATTGGTTTTCCTTAGTAGTATACTAAGAGAGTAAACACTAAGAAGTGCTTACAAATAATAATAAATGAGGTAAAATAAAATGGTAGAATTGAAAAAAGAAGCAGTAAAAGACGTAACATCATTAACAAAAGCAGCGCCAGTAGCATTGGCAAAAACAAAGGAAGTATTGAACCAAGCTGTTGCTGATTTGTACGTAGCCCACGTTGCCTTGCACCAAGTACACTGGTACATGCGTGGCCGTGGTTTCCTTGTATGGCATCCAAAAATGGATGAGTACATGGATGCTCTTGATGGTCAATTAGATGAAATCAGCGAACGCTTGATCACACTTGGTGGTAGCCCATTCTCTACTTTGACAGAATTCCTTCAAAACAGTGAAATCGAAGAAGAAGCTGGTGAATACCGTAATGTTGAAGAAAGCTTGGAACGTGTCCTTGTTATCTACCGTTACTTGTCAGAACTTTTCCAAAAAGGTTTGGATATCACTGATGAAGAAGGTGACGATGTGACAAACGGTATCTTTGCAGATGCTAAAACTGAAACTGATAAAACAATCTGGATGCTTGCAGCAGAACTTGGACAAGCACCTGGTTTGTAATATAAATGCACCCCTTTCTATCATGAGTTTCTGTATCACTACTCATGATAAACTATCTTTTAAAAATCATGTAGCAGAAAAAGTTACATGATTTTTTCTTTACTCCTCCGGCGACTCATTTGTCAAAATGCTGATTTTAAGGTATAATAGTTGCTGTTCGAGAAATTTTGATTTTCAAAGAATAGTGAATGATTATAAGGAGAAACTATGAACAACCTACCAAATTGCCCAAAATGTAACTCAGAGTATGTCTACGAAGATGGTGCCCTACTGGTTTGCCCAGAGTGTGCTCATGAGTGGAATCCTGCTGAAGTTGCAGATGTAGAAGAGGGCCTTGTTGCTATCGATGCCAACGGGAATAAATTGGCTGACGGTGATACAGTAACCCTCATCAAGGACTTGAAAGTAAAAGGTGCGCCAAAAGATTTGAAACAAGGGACGCGCGTGAAAAATATCCGCATCGTAGAAGGTGACCACAATATCGACTGTAAGATTGATGGCTTCGGTGCCATGAAACTCAAATCAGAGTTTGTGAAGAAAATTTAAGCATGTCAAAAAACTACAAACTTACATTTTATAGCCGTATCTTCTTGTTTCTAGCGGCTTTTACGGGAGTTTATCTTGAAATCGCCAAGCATGGTGGATTTGGAATGCTTCTCTATTATACGGTTCTGTCCAACCTCTTAGTAGCGATTTTTACGCTCTATCTCCTAAAGGTTATGAGCCGTTTAGGTGAAAACTGGCAAAGGCCAAGTCTCCTGCGCTTAAAAGGTGGGGTCACCATGAGTATCATGATTACCTGTGTGATTTACCATTTCCTTTTAGCGCCCATTGCGACTAATTTCTATACTCTGGAAAATTTCCTTTGCCACTATATCGTTCCCCTCTGGTTTTTAGCAGATACCCTCTTTTTTGACAAACAGGGTCAATATAAAATCTGGGATCCAGTTGTGTGGACGATTTTACCCTTGCTGTATATGATTTTTGCTCTTTTTAATGGCTTGGTACTGAAACTAGACATTCCTAATTCTAAGGTCAGTCCCTTCCCTTACTTCTTTTTGAATGTGAACAAGGGGTGGGATGTCGTGTTCAAGTGGTGTCTGATTATCTTTGTTGCCTATATGGTGGCAGGATTTATATTCTACTTTATTAAGCAAATCAAGAGAAAGTCATCCTAATACTCTTCGAAAATCTCTTCAAACCACGTCAGTTTCGCCTTAGGGTATATATGTGACTGACTTCGTCAGTTTCATCTACAACCTCAAAGCAGTGCTTTGAGCAGCCTGCGGCTAGCTTCCTAGTTTGCTCTTTGATTTTCATTGAGTATAAGACACAAGAGATTCATTTTCGAGTTTAAGAAGGAGTCTATACACCAAAGAGGCTTCTTCTTTTCTTGCTTGAGAATTATCAACAGAGAAAGATATTAAGAGAAAATATAGAAAGAGATTTCATGAAACAATTTTTAGAACGGGCCAGTATTTTGGCTCTCTCCCTCGTTTTGATTACCTCCTTTTCCATCTCGAGTGCCCTGCCGGCCATGTTTGACTATTATCAAGGCTATCCTAAGGAACAAATTGAGCTCTTGGCGAGCTTGCCATCTTTTGGAATCATGATTATGTTACTACTAAATGGTTTCTTAGAAAAAATATTTCCTGAGCGCTTACAGATTAGTTTGGGCTTGCTGATTTTATCACTGAGTGGAACAGCTCCCTTCTGGTATCAAGCCTACCCCTTTGTCTTTGGAACAAGGATTCTTTTTGGTTTGGGTGTTGGAATGATCAATGCTAAGGCCATTTCTATTATCAGTGAACGTTACCAAGGAAAAACGAGAATACAGATGCTAGGGTTACGCGGTTCTGCAGAGGTCGTTGGGGCTTCTCTCATTACCTTGGCAGTCGGCCAGTTGTTGGCCTTTGGTTGGACAGCTACCTTCCTAGCCTATAGTGCTGGATTTTTGGTGCTGACCCTTTATCTGCTCTTTGTCCCTTATGGAAAGAAAAAGAAAGAAGTAAAGAAAAAGGAGAAGGAAGTAAGTCGCTTAACTAGGGAAATGAAAGGCTTGATTTTTATCCTAGCTATTGAAGCGGCGGTTGTAGTTTGTACCAATACGGCTATTACTATTCGTATTCCAAGTTTGATGGTGGAAAGAGGACTTGGAGATGCCCAGTTATCTAGTTTTGTCCTTAGTGTCATGCAGTTGATCGGGATTGTGGCTGGTGTGAGTTTTTCTTTCTTGATTTCTATCTTTAAAGAGAAACTGCTCCTCTGGTCTGGTATTACCTTCGGCTTAGGGCAAATCGTGATTGCCCTCTCTCCATCCTTGTGGGTGGTAGTGGTAGGAAGCATTCTTGCTGGTTTTGCCTACAGTGTAGCCTTGACGACAGTTTTTCAACTTGTCTCTGAAAGAATTCCAGCTAAACTCCTCAATCAAGCAACTTCATTTGCTGTATTAGGCTGTAGTTTCGGAGCCTTTACGACACCATTCGTTCTAAGTGCAATTGGCTTATTAACTCACAATGGGATGCTGGTCTTTACAATTTTGGGAGTTTGGTTGATTGTAACTTCTATCTTTGTCATGTACCTACTTCAAAAGAGAGCTTAGGATTGGTTCCTAAGTTTTTCTTTTTAGGATTTTTGTACCCATACAGTGTTTATTTTAGAACCTTGTCTACAGACTAATTTCTTGATAAAATAGAAGTTATGACAAGATACAAAGCAACTATTTCCTATGACGGTTACGCCTTTGCTGGTTTTCAACGCCAGACCCATGCGCGGAGCGTTCAGGAGGAAATTGAAAAAACCTTGACGAGACTCAATAAAGGGAAAGCAATCACTGTTCACGGTGCTGGTAGGACTGATAGTGGGGTTCATGCTTTGGGACAGGTGATTCATTTTGACTTGCCCTATCAAATGGATGAAGAAAAACTTCGCTTTGCCTTGGACACCCAGTCCCCTGAAGATATTGATGTGATTTCGATTGAGCTCGTGGTGGATGATTTTCATTGCCGTTATGCCAAGCACAGCAAGACCTATGAGTTTATCGTGGATAGGGGTCGTCCTAAAAATCCCATGCGCCGTCACTATGCTACTCACTTTCCCTATCAGCTTGACGTGGAACGGATGCAGATGGCAATCAAAAAGTTAGAGGGAACACATGATTTTACAGGTTTTACAGCCTCTGGGACTAATGTGGAGGATAAGGTTCGCACCATTACAGAAGCTAGTCTTAGGGTTGATGAGACAGGCCAGTTTTTGACTTTTACCTTTTCAGGAAATGGTTTCTTGTATAAGCAGATTCGCAATATGGTGGGGACACTGCTCAAAATCGGAAATAATCGTATGCCAGTGGAGCAGATTGACCTGATCCTGGAGAGAAAGGACAGGCAACTTGCAGGTCCCACTGCAGCACCAAATGGTTTGTATTTAAAGGAGATTCATTATGAAGAATAATCGTATTTTAGCACTTTCTGGAAATGACATTTTTAGTGGTGGTGGTTTGTCAGCAGATTTGGCAACCTATACATTGAACGGCTTGCATGGTTTTGTAGCAGTGACTTGCTTAACAGCCTTGACAGAAAAAGGATTTGAAGTCTTTCCAACTGACGATATTATTTTTCAGCATGAATTAGATAGCTTGCGTGATGTGGAATTTGCAGGGATTAAGATTGGTCTTCTACCAACTGTCAGCGTAGCTGAGAAGGCCTTGGACTTTATAAAGCAACGCCCCGGAGTGCCTGTGGTTCTGGACCCTGTCTTGGTCTGCAAGGAAACGCACGACGTAGCAGTTAGTGAACTCTGTCAAGAGTTGATTCGCTTTTTCCCTCATGTCAGTGTGATTACGCCTAATCTTCCTGAAGCAGAATTATTAGCTGGTCAGGAAATTAAAACCTTGGAAGACATGAAAACTGCAGCTCAGAAATTAAATGGCTTAGGAGCGCCAGCAGTCATTATCAAGGGAGGCAATCGCCTTAGTCAGGACAAGGCTATGGATGTCTTTTATGACGGACAGACCTTTACAGTCCTAGAAAATCCTGTCATTCAAGGGCAAAATGCTGGTGCAGGTTGTACCTTTGCTTCTAGCATTGCCAGTCACCTAGTCAAAGGTGATGAACTTTTACCAGCAGTAGAAAGCTCTAAGGCTTTCGTTTATCGTACCATTGCACAAGCAGATCAGTATGGAGTAAGACAATATGAAGCAAACCAAAACAACTAAAATCGCCCTTGTATCCCTATTAACCGCCCTTTCTGTGGTTCTAGGCTATTTCTTAAAAATTCCAACACCGACAGGCATTCTAACTCTTTTAGATGCGGGTGTCTTCTTTACGGCCTTCTACTTTGGTAGTCGTGAAGGGGCTGTAGTCGGAGGACTAGCAGGTTTCTTGATTGACCTCTTATCAGGCTATCCTCAATGGATGTTCTTTAGCTTGGTCAACCATGGCTTGCAGGGATTTTTCGCAGGATTTAAAGGAAAAACTCAGTGGTTAGGCCTTATCTTAGCAACGATTGCCATGGTAGGGGGTTACGCCTTGGGTTCTACGTTGATGAATGGCTGGGCTGCAGCTCTACCAGAAATTTTACCAAATTTCATGCAAAATATCGTGGGAATGGTTGTAGGGTTTGTGCTTAGTCAGAGTATTAAGAAAATTAAGTAAAGCGGCTGGAGAAAAGTTTTAAAAATCAGAAAAACGCATAATATCAGGTGTTGAAAAACCTTGATAGTATGCGTTTTATTGTGGGAAGATTTTATACTCTTCGAAAATCTCTTCAAACCGCGTCAACGTCGCCTTGCCGTATGTGTAGGATACTGACTACATCAGTTCCATCTACAACCTCAAAACAGTGTTTTGAGCAACCTGAGGCTAGTTTCCTAGTTTGCTTTTTGATTTTCATTGAGTATTAGATGAATGTTAATCAAAATAAAGCAAGTCTTTGTTGGTGCTTGTAAAGAGGTCAAAGCCATCCTTGGTAACAACACCACAGTCTTCGATACGGACACCGACTTTACCAGGGATATAGATACCTGGTTCAACAGAGAAGCACATGCCTTCTTCGATGACCATGTCGTTTCCTTCCATGATAGATGGGAATTCGTGGACATCCATACCGATACCGTGACCAAGACGGTGGTTGAAGTACTCGCCGTAACCAGCTTTTTCAATGACCTCACGGGCAGCGCTGTCCACTTCATGGGCAGTCACACCTGGTTTGATAAAGTCAAGAGCAGCTTGTTGGGCTTCAAGAGTCAAGTTGTAAATGTCTTTCTTGAATTGGTCAGGTTTGCCGACAGCGACTGTACGAGTCATATCTGACGCATAGCCATTGACCAGAACACCCAGGTCAAAGAGGAGAAGAGCATCATTTTCAACCTTGTTGGCTGCTGGAATACCGTGTGGATTTGCAGCATTATTACCAGTCAAGACCATGGTATCAAAACTCATTTCATAGCCTTCACGTTTCATGGCAAAGTCGATTTGGGCGATGATATCTGTCTCAGTCTTATCAAGAGAAATATTATCAAAACCAACCTTAACAGCCTTGTCCGCATAGAGACCTGCAACCATCATTTTTTGCACTTCGTCAGCTGATTTGATGAGTCGCATACGTTGGATACGAGGAGTGAGGTTGTCAAATTCAGCAGTTTCAAAAACTGATTTCAAGCCATGATATTTAGTCAAGATGAGATTGTCAAACTCAACAGCGACACGTTTGAAGTCAAGTTGTGGAAGAGCATGTTTCATTTTTTGCCATGGATTTTCAGAATCCACATAGCCCACAACTGGGAAGGAAACAGTGCTACTTGCACGCTCTATCTCAAGGGCTGGGACAAAGAGGAGGGGTTCCTGATCCGCTAGGACAAAAAGGAACATTTGGCGTTCATGGGGATCACTGTAAAAGCCAGTGAGGTAATTAATTGTGACGGGGTCAGATACGACAGCGACGTCTAGTTTTTCTGATTCAAGATATGTTACGATTTGTTGTAATTTAGACATATGCTACCTTCTTTCTACCCCTCTATTTTGGCAAAAAAAGAGAGAAAATGCAAGGGAGAAGGGTAAAAGAACAGACAAAAAGAACTCCGACAAGATAACAGAGTTCTTTGATATAATTTCCTTTTGTTTAAGAAAAGTCAGCTTTGCTTTTGACGTCGCTGTATTCCTCAGCGATTTCTTGACTGAGAATGTCCTCATAGGCAGGGAGTTGGATATCCTGACCATATTTCTTCTTGAGGGCAGTAGTGACTAGGCGATAAGCTAGATTGGCATTACGAGAGAGGATAGGTCCGTGGAAGTAGGAGCCAAAGACATTCTTATAATGAACCCCTTCGCCGACCTTTTCTTCGTTGTTTCCATTTCCATAGACAACCTGTCCCAGTGGTTTTTGATCATCTGAAAGGAAGGTACGACCCTGGTGGTTTTCAAATCCGTAGTAGGTTTCATTGAAATCTTCATTGTGAATCTTGATGTCACCGATAAAACGGTTATTGGTCTGGTTGAGGGTGTAGTGCCCCATGACACCTAGCCCTTCGATACGTCTCCCTGAAGCTTCAATATAATATTGACCCAATAGTTGGAAACCACCGCAGATAGCCAGAACCACACCGTCGTTTTGGATGTAGTTGTCAATGCTTTCTTTTTTGGCAGGTAGGTCGTCTGCAATAATACTTTGTTCAAAGTCTTGACCACCACCGAAAAAGGCGATGTCATAGTGATTTTCATCAAAATCATCATGAAGTGAAACGATGTCAACCGTCACATGGGCTCCCAGTTTTTCAGCCACATACTTGAGCATGAGGATGTTTCCATTGTCCCCATAGGTATTCATGAGATTTCCGTAGAGGTGGGCAATGTTGAGCTGATAAGGGTAATTGCCAACTTTTGAGGAAAGTGAAGTATAAACCATTAGTTTATCTCCTTTCTAACAATCTGACGACTAGCCAGCAGTTCGCGGAATTCCAGCATAGCAGTATAGGTAGCCAGAATATAAGCATGCTTGCAGTCTTGGTTCTCAATAATCTTGAGAACTTGTTCCAGACCACTTGTTTCAGTGATTTTCTCAGCTGGATAGCCTGTTACTCGTAGACGACGAGCGATTTCAGAATGACGCACACCGCCAGCGTTGATTTCAGGGATGTCCATGTCAGTGATTTGTTCAAAATCAGCATCCCAGATCCAGCTGGTATCAATACCGTCTGCATAGTTGGCATTAAGGAGGACAGATAGGCTAAATGGATAAGGAGCTAGTTTAATCATCTCGATAGCTTGGGTCGCACCAACTGGATTTTTAATCAAGACGAGGGTGCATTCCTTATCACCGATATGGAAGGTTTCCTGGCGTCCAAAGACAGCACGGCTCTTGTCAAATCCTTGCTTGATCAGTTGTGAATCTGCACCAAGGAAACGGGCGATAGCAACCGCTGCTAGGGCGTTGTAGATATTGTAGAGACCACCGATTTGAATACCGTATTCTTGTCCGTCAATGACAAAGCGAGAGCGATTGTTGGTTAACTCAACCAGTTCTGTCAAGCGATAGTCTAATTCAGGGCGTTTACATCCGCAGACTTCACAGATATAGGCACCCAAGTTTGCATAGGTATTATGCTCATATTTGAGGATGCCTTGGCAGTCAGGGCAGAGGATTCCTTCGGTATTATAGTGAGCCAGCTGGGCTGGGCCTTTCTCTAAGTCAAAACCAAAATACTCTACAGGATTTGGAATAGCTGGCTTGTAGAAAAGTGGACTGTCTCCATTAAGGAGAACAGTAGCCGTAGGCACCTTACGAATGGCATCCAAAATCATCTTGTAAGTAGTGTAAATCTCACCATAGCGGTCCATCTGGTCACGGAAGATATTCGTGATAACAAATAAGCTTGGCTGGATATAGTCACAGATACGAGATAGACTGGCTTCGTCAATCTCTAGGACGGCAATATTTTTCCCAGTTTTAGAAGATTTGGCTGTTAAGAAGGTTGTCGCAATTCCTGTAATCATGTTGGCACCGCTTGGGTTGGTAAGAACCTGACCATAAACCTCTTTTAAAATGCCGACAGTGAGGGCAGTTGTCAAGGTTTTTCCGTTGGTTCCAGTGACCACGACAATCTCGTAGTTCTTAGCTAGGTTTTGTAAAATATCTTTATCAAATTGAAGGGCGACTTTTCCTGGGAGCGTACTTCCACGGCCAAGACGGCTTAAAATGAAGTGGGAAGAACGCCCAGCAAGAAGGCCCAAAGTAGTTTTTAATTTCATGTTTCTATTATATCATAAAAGAGGGAAAAGACAGATTTGAGATTTCGCAGAAATAAAAACAGCCCAAGGAGGGCTGTTCGATATGATTAAATCTCAATTTAAATCGCAAACAAGTCATTCAAGTTCTCAGCCAAGGTTGGGTGAGTGAAGATTTGTTTTGTGAAGTAAGTGTAAGGAATCTTGTTGTCCATAGCAACAGTGATGATGTTGATGATTTCTTGAGAACCTTCTGAGAAGATGCTTGCTCCAAGAATTTCTTTTGTTTCAGTATTAACAACAGCTTTGAAAGCTCCACGAAGGTCTCCATTTACGTGACCACGAGGCATTGCTGCAACAGGGATTTCCTTAACAGCGTATGGAAGTTTCAAATCAGCTGCTTGGCTTTCAGTCAAACCTACTTGTGAAAGCGCAGGTGTGATGAACATAGTATTTGGTACATTGAGACGGTCTTCAAGTGTGTAGCTGCCATCTCCAGCAAGGTAGCTGTAAACAACACGGAAGTCATCAAGTGAAATGTAAGTAAATTGAAGGCCACCGTTGACATCTCCAACTGCAAAGACACCAGGAACGTTTGTTTGACAATGTTTGTCTACTTTAATAGCACCACGTTCAGTTAGTTCAATATCTGTATTTTCAAGTTGAAGTGGTTCTACATTTGGTTTGCGTCCAGTTGAGTAGAGAAGGGCGTCGAAACGGTAAGTTTCGTTTTCAGTTACGAGGAGAACTTGGTCACCATCGTTTTTGATTTCAGTAGTGCGGATATTTTGAAGTAATTCAATACCGTTTTCTTCCATATATTGCTTAGCAAGAGCTGCGATGGAAGGTTCTGCACGAGGTAGGAAAGTATCCAAGGCATCTAGAACTGTAACCTTGCTTCCAAGTTTGTTGTAAAGACCAGCAAATTCAAGACCGATATTTCCGCCACCAAGAATTCCAAGTTTTTCAGGCAATTTGTCCAAGTTTTGAATACCTGTTGAGTCAAAGACGTTTTTGCTTGTAGCAAGTCCAGGGATTGGCAAGACGTTTGAAACAGCACCAGTGTTGATGACGATTGTTTCAGCGGTCAGTTCTTTCTTTTCATCACCAGCTTGGATTTCGATGACTTTATTTGAAAGGAAGTGAGCTTCCGCATCAAAGATGTCCACGCCTGTACCAGCAACAGTAGCATAGTTTTTACCGTTGAGGCGACCAGTGATCGTGTTTTTGGTAGCAATCACTTCTTCAAAAGACAAGTCTTTCTCAGCAGCAACCAGCAAAGTCTTAGTTGGGATACAACCAATGTTGATACAAGTTCCACCATACATAGCTTTGCTACGTTCAACGAGGGCAACTTTTTTGCCAGCTGAAGCCAATTTACCAGCTAGTGTTTTACCAGCTTTACCAAATCCGATAACGATTAAATCATAAGTTAACATTTATCTTCCTCCTATTCGCATTTCATTCTAGCACAAGAGAAAAACTTTTGCACAATTCTGCTACGAAAAAGACATAAAAAGATTAAAACGCTTTCCAGACAAAAAAATAGTAATTTTTTGACAAGCTTGATAAACTAAAATCCTATCTATTTTTATATAAGATAGAATAAATGTTCGAAAATAGGAGGTCTTATGAAATTGAATCGTTATATTATTGCCTTTGCTGGAGTCATTTTACACTTAATGCTGGGTTCGACTTATGCTTGGAGTGTTTATCGCAACCCTATTATTGAAAAAACGGGATGGGATCAGGCTTCTGTTGCCTTTGCCTTTAGTCTAGCAATCTTTTGTTTGGGATTATCGGCTGCATTTATGGGGCGTTTGGTAGAAAAATTTGGTCCGAGAGTCATGGGGAGTCTATCTGCTTTTCTATACGCAGGTGGAAATATCTTAACAGGATTTGCAATAGACCGTCAGGAGCTGTGGTTGCTGTATCTCGCTTATGGCATTTTAGGTGGGCTTGGTTTGGGAGCAGGCTATATTACCCCTGTGTCAACGATTATAAAATGGTTTCCTGATAAACGTGGTCTCGCAACAGGTTTAGCGATTATGGGGTTTGGTTTTGCTTCTTTATTGACTAGTCCCATAGCGCAACATCTCATCGCAGGGGTAGGGCTTGTAGAAACTTTTTATATTTTAGGCGCAAGTTACTTTATTATCATGCTCCTAGCTTCACAATTTATTAAGCGTCCAAATGAGCAAGAGCTTGCAATTTTATCTGTTTCAGGGAAAGAAAAAACAGCCTCTTTGACGCAAGGAATGGCTGCGAATCAGGCCCTGAAAAGCAATCGTTTTTATATACTTTGGATTATTTTCTTTATCAACATAGCTTGTGGTTTAGGCTTAATTTCAGCGGCATCGCCAATGGCACAGGAGATGGCTGGCTTGTCTACAAGTCATGCAGCAGTAATGGTGGGCATTTTAGGGATTTTCAATGGGTTTGGTCGTTTGCTCTGGGCGAGTTTATCTGACTATATCGGTCGCCCTCTAACCTTTAGTATATTGCTGCTTGTCAATCTTTTCTTTTCTCTCTCACTTTGGCTCTTTACAGATTCCGTTTTATTTGTAGTCGCTATGTCTATTTTGATGACTTGCTATGGAGCTGGTTTTTCTTTGATTCCGGCTTATCTTAGTGATATTTTTGGAACCAAGGAATTGGCCGCTCTGCATGGATATATTTTAACAGCTTGGGCAATGGCTGGTTTAGCAGGGCCTATTTTATTAGCAGAGACTTATAAAATGGCTCATTCTTACACACAAACCTTGTTCGTTTTTCTCATTTTATATAGTATAGCCTTGGGTTTGTCTTATTATCTAGGTCGTTCAATCAAAAAGGAAAGCCAAAAACCGCTTACATGATTTTCTAGAGAAATTAGGCTATCTTTTGCTCTGGTCTTGTGTTATACTAGATAGGTTGCAAAGAAAACAGTACTTTTCTTTTGTGGAAAAGAAGCAACACGATTTTGTATCCAGTATATGAAAATACGTCATAAAAAGAAAAGTATAAACTAAGCCCTATAGGGTGGCTTCGCACCACCTTTAGAAAGAAGAATAACGTGAAATTTAATGAATTAAACTTGTCTGCTGATTTGCTAGCAGAGATTGAAAAAGCTGGTTTTGTAGAAGCCAGTCCGATCCAAGAACAAACCATTCCATTGGCTCTTGAAGGTAAGGACGTTATCGGTCAAGCTCAGACTGGTACAGGAAAAACTGCAGCCTTTGGCTTGCCTACCCTTGAAAAAATCCGTACAGAAGAAGCGACCATCCAAGCCTTGGTCATCGCTCCAACACGTGAACTTGCTGTCCAAAGTCAAGAAGAACTCTTCCGCTTTGGTCGTAGTAAGGGAGTCAAAGTCCGTTCAGTATATGGCGGATCAAGCATTGAAAAGCAAATTAAGGCTCTTAAATCTGGTGCCCATATCGTGGTGGGAACTCCAGGTCGCCTCTTGGACTTGATTAAACGCAAGGCCTTGAAATTACAAGATATTGAAACTCTTATCCTTGACGAAGCGGATGAAATGCTTAACATGGGCTTCCTTGAAGACATTGAAGCTATCATCTCCCGTGTCCCTGAAAGCCGTCAAACCTTGCTTTTCTCAGCAACTATGCCAGATGCCATTAAACGTATCGGTGTTCAGTTTATGAAAGAACCTGAGCATGTGAAGATTGCTGCTAAGGAATTAACAACAGAATTGGTTGACCAGTACTATATTCGTGTTAAAGAACAAGAAAAATTTGATACCATGACTCGTCTTATGGATGTGGAACAGCCTGAACTTGCTATCGTATTTGGTCGTACAAAACGCCGTGTAGATGAATTGACTCGTGGTTTGAAAATCCGTGGCTTCCGTGCAGAAGGAATTCATGGAGACCTAGACCAAAACAAACGTCTTCGTGTCCTTCGTGACTTTAAAAATGGCAATCTTGATGTTTTGGTTGCGACAGACGTTGCAGCGCGTGGCTTGGATATTTCAGGTGTGACCCATGTCTATAACTACGATATTCCACAAGATCCTGAAAGTTATGTTCACCGTATCGGTCGTACAGGTCGTGCTGGTAAGTCAGGTCAGTCTATTACTTTCGTATCACCAAATGAAATGGGCTACCTCCAAATCATTGAGAATTTGACCAAGAAACGCATGAAAGGTCTCAAACCTGCAAGTGCAGAAGAAGCCTTCCAAGCTAAAAAACACGTAGCTCTCAAGAAAATCGAACGTGATTTTGCAGATGAGACTATCCGTGCCAACTTTGAGAAATTTGGTAAGGATGCTTGTAAGCTAGCTGCCGAATTTACTCCAGAAGAATTGGCAATGTATATCTTGAGTCTGACTGTTCAAGATCCAGATAGTCTTCCTGAAGTGGAGATTGCACGTGAAAAACCACTGCCATTTAAACCATCAGGTAATGGATTCGGTGGTAAAGCTAAGGGAGGTCGTGGAGGCCGTCGTGGGGACGACCGTCGAGACCGTGATCGCCGTGGCAATGGTCGTCGTGATGATTTCAAAAAAGGAAGTCGTGGCAATGATCGTTTTGATAAGGAAAAACGTTATCGTAAGGATAATAAAAAACCACGCAATACTTCAAGTGAAAAGCAAACAGGCTTTGTTATTCGTAACAAGGGCGATAAATAAGAAAAAGCGGTTCAAAATGAATCGCTTTTTTATATAAGGAGACCGAATGGAAAAAGAAAGATAAATAAAATAGATATATTATCTTCTTGTAATATTATAATACACAAAAATAGGGAGCTTGTCAATAGAAAAGAAGCAATTTAATTAAAAATATTCTTGTTTTTTTAAATTGCAATTAAATAAGCAATTTTCAGATAATAATTGAAAATTCAAGCTGTTTATGTTATAATGATAGCGATTAAATTCGAGGTGAAAAATGGCACATTTATTAGAAAAAACTAGAAAAATTACTTCTATCCTGAAGCGCTCAGACGAGCAGTTGCAGGAAGAACTTCCCTACAATGCGATTACCCGTCAATTGGCAGATATTATTGACTGTAACGCCTGTATCGTCAATAGCAAGGGACGTCTCCTTGGCTATTTTATGCGTTACAAAACCAATACAGATCGTGTAGAGCAATTCTTCCAAACTAAAATTTTCCCAGATGACTACATTCAAGGTGCGAACATGATTTACGATACAGAAGCCAATCTGACAGTTGATCATGATTTAAGCATTTTTCCTGTGGAAAGTCGTGCCGACTTTCCAGATGGTTTGACGACTATTGCACCGATTCATGTATCAGGGATTCGACTTGGTTCTTTGATTATTTGGCGCAATGATAAAAAATTCGAAGACGAGGACTTGATTCTTGTTGAGATTGCGAGTACTGTTGTTGGGATTCAACTCCTTAATTTCCAACGTGAAGAAGATGAGAAAAATATTCGCCGCCGTACTGCTGTTACCATGGCGGTTAATACTCTGTCTTACTCCGAACTTCGTGCTGTTTCAGCAATTTTAGGGGAATTAAATGGAAATGAAGGCCAGTTGACTGCGTCAGTGATTGCAGACCGTATCGGAATCACCCGTTCTGTGATTGTCAATGCCCTTCGTAAACTTGAGTCGGCAGGGATTATTGAAAGTCGCTCACTTGGAATGAAGGGAACCTATCTTAAGGTCTTGATTTCAGATATTTTTGAAGAAGTGAAGAAAAGAGATTACTAATGACTAAGGCTTTAATTTCGATTGACTATACAGAAGATTTTGTTGCTGATAGTGGGAAGCTGACAGCAGGCGCTCCAGCTCAGGCGATTTCGGATGCCATCAGCAAGGTAACTCGATTAGCTTTTGAACGAGGAGATTACATCTTCTTTACCATTGATGCTCACGAAGAAAACGATTGTTTCCATCCAGAAAGCAAACTATTTCCTCCTCACAATTTGATTGGGACTAGTGGACGGAATTTATACGGAGATTTGGGGACCTTTTATCAAGAGCATGGTTCAGACAGTCGTGTCTTTTGGATGGATAAACGCCATTACTCTGCTTTTTCAGGGACTGACTTGGATATCCGTTTGAGAGAGCGGAGAGTGTCTACCGTTATCTTAACAGGTGTCTTGACGGATATCTGTGTCCTGCATACAGCTATAGATGCCTATAATCTAGGATATGATATCGAGATTGTTAAACCAGCTGTTGCTTCCATCTGGCCTGAAAATCACCAATTTGCCCTAGGTCATTTCAAAAATACACTCGGAGCTAAGTTAGTAGATGAAAATCTAAATGAAATTTCTGAGTAATTTGGTTGATGAAATGAAAAAAATTTGAAAAAAGTGTTGACAAGCATCCTAAAAGTTGATATACTAGTAAAGTAATCGACGCGGGGATGGCGGAATTGGCAGACGCGCAGGACTAAGGATCCTGTGACCGCTTTAGGTCGTGAGGGTTCAAGTCCCTCTCTCCGCATAGGATAAGAGTTAGCTTAGGCTAGCTCTTTTGTTTTTATCTAATTCAAGTAGAGCAAAAAATTTTTGCTCTTTTTTGTATTTCATAAACATTTCATATTTAGATTTTATAATAGTCTTACAAATATGGAGGTGACAAATGAATCCAATCCAAAGAGCTTGGGCTTATGTCAGCAGAAAACGACTGAGAAGTTTTATTTTATTTCTGATTTTATTGGTCCTCTTGGCTGGAATTTCAGCCTGTTTGACTCTGATGAAGTCCAACAAAACAGTGGAAACCAATCTTTACAAATCACTCAATACCTCTTTTTCTATTAAGAAGATAGAAAATGGTCAAACATTCAAGTTGTCAGATCTAGCATCTGTAAGCAAGATTAAGGGACTGGAAAATGTTTCTCCTGAACTCGAGATGGTCGCAAAACTGAAAGACAAGGAAGTAGTGAGTGGTGAGCAGAGCGTAGAACGTGATGATTTGTCAGCAGCGGACAAGAATTTGGTTAGCTTAACGGCTCTTGAGGATTCATCCAAGGATGTGACCTTTACTAGCTCGGCTTTCAACCTAAAAGAAGGGCGACACCTTCAAAAAGGGGATGCAAAGAAAATCATCATCCACGAAGAGTTGGCTAAGAAGAATGGTATTTCGCTTCATGACAAGATTCGCTTGGATGCTGGACAGTCAGAATCTGGAAAAGGGCAAACAGTAGAGTTTGAGATTGTTGGCATCTTTTCTGGTAAAAAACAAGAGAAATTTACAGGCTTGTCTTCTGACTTCAGTGAAAATCAAGTCTTTACAGACTATGAAAGTAGCCAGACCCTTTTGGGAAATAGTGAAGCTCAAGTCAGTGCAGCGCGCTTCTATGTAGAAAATCCTAAGGAAATGGACGGACTCATGAAACAGGTGGAAAACTTGGCCTTGGAAAATCAAGGCTACCAAGTTGAGAAGGAAAACAAGGCCTTTGAACAAATCAAAGACTCAATAGCAACTTTCCAAACCTTCCTAACCATCTTCCTTTATGGAATGTTGATAGCTGGAGCCGGAGCCTTAATTCTGGTCTTATCTCTCTGGTTGAGAGAAAGGGGCTACGAAGTGGGAATTTTACTTGCACTTGGAAAAGGCAAGAGCTCGATTTTTCTACAATTCTGTTTAGAGGTAGTTTTGGTATCTCTTGGTGCTCTGCTTCCAGCATTTGCTGCAGGTAACGCAATCACAACTTACCTATTCCAAACTCTACTAGCAAGTGGGGATCAGGCAAGCTTACAAGATACACTAGCCAAAGCAAGTGGTCTATCAAGTAGTTTATTATCATTTGCAGAATCCTATGTTTTTCTAGTTCTGCTCAGTTGCTTATCTGTAGCTCTTTGTTTCCTATTCTTATTTAGAAAATCGCCGAAAGAAATTTTATCATCTATTAGTTAAGAAGGAGAAATCATGACTTTATTACAATTACAAGATGTTACCTACCGTTATAAGAACACTGCTGAAGCAGTCCTATATCAGATCAATTATAATTTTGAACCCGGAAAATTTTACAGTATTATTGGGGAGTCAGGAGCAGGGAAATCCACTCTCTTGTCCCTACTGGCTGGTCTAGATAGTCCTGTTGAAGGTTCTATCCTTTTCCAAGGAGAGGACATTCGTAAGAAGGGTTATTCCTACCATCGCATGCACCATATTTCCCTGGTCTTTCAAAATTATAACTTGATAGATTATCTTTCTCCACTGGAAAATATCCGCTTGGTCAATAAAAAGGCAAGTAAGGATACACTTCTTGAACTTGGTCTGGATGAAAGTCAGATCAAGCGGAATGTTCTCCAGTTATCAGGGGGTCAACAGCAACGTGTTGCCATTGCTCGTAGTTTGGTCTCAGAAGCTCCAGTTATTCTAGCGGATGAGCCAACAGGAAATCTGGACCCTAAAACTGCTGGAGATATTGTCGAACTGCTCAAATCACTTGCTCAGAAAACAGGTAAATGTGTCATCGTCGTAACTCACAGCAAAGAAGTGGCACAAGCATCAGATATTACACTTGAGTTGAAGGATAAGAAACTGACTGAAACTCGCAACACTACAAAATAAGATGAGCTTGTTTTGATAGAATTATTAAATCAAATCTAGAAAGGGAACCTATGTTACACAACGCATTTGCCTATGTTACAAGGAAGTTTTTCAAATCGATTGTCATCTTCCTGATTATTCTCCTCATGGCGAGCTTGAGTTTGGTCGGCTTATCGATCAAGGGAGCTACTGCCAAAGCTTCTCAGGAGACCTTTAAAAATATCACCAACAGCTTCTCCATGCAAATCAATCGTCGCGTCAATCAAGGAACGCCACGTGGTGCTGGGAATATTAAGGGTGAGGACATCAAAAAAATCACCGAAAACAAGGCCATTGAGTCTTATGTGAAACGCATCAACGCTATCGGAGATTTGACTGGATATGACCTTATCGAAACGCCAGAAACCAAGAAAAATCTGACTCCTGACCGTGCCAAACATTTTGGAAGTAGCTTAATGATTACAGGTGTCAATGACTCCTCTAAAGAAGACAAGTTTGTCTCTGGTTCTTATAAACTGGTTGAAGGAGAGCACTTAACAAACGACGACAAGGACAAGATCCTCCTGCACAAGGACTTGGCAGCCAAACACGGCTGGAAAGTCGGGGATAAGGTTAAACTGGACTCCAATATCTACGATGCAGACAATGAAAAAGGAGCCAAGGAAACAGTCGAGGTGACAATCAAGGGACTCTTTGATGGTCACAATAAGTCGGCAGTAACCTACTCACAAGAACTCTACGAAAACACAGCTATCACAGACATTCACACTGCTGCAAAACTTTATGGATACACAGAAGACACAGCTATTTATGGGGACGCAACCTTCTTTGTAACAGCGGATAAGAATTTGGATGATGTCATGAAAGAGTTGAATGGTATCAGTGGTATCAACTGGAAGAGCTACACACTTGTGAAGAGTTCCTCTAACTACCCAGCTCTAGAGCAATCCATCTCTGGTATGTACAAGATGGCCAACCTCCTCTTCTGGGGCAGCTTGAGCTTCTCAGTCCTTCTCCTTGCCCTCTTGCTCAGCCTTTGGATCAATGCCCGTCGCAAGGAAGTGGGAATTCTCCTCTCTATCGGTCTCAAGCAGGCAAGTATCTTGGGTCAATTCATCACTGAATCCATCTTGATTGCCATCCCTGCTCTTGTTTCTGCTTACTTCTTAGCTACTTACACAGCGCGTGCAATCGGAAATACTGTTCTTGCCAATGTCACTTCAGGTGTTGCCAAGCAAGCCAGCAAGGCTGCTCAAGCCTCTAACCTTGGTGGTGGTGCAGAAGTAGATGGCTTTAGCAAGACCTTGTCGAGCCTAGATATTTCCATTCAGACATCAGACTTTATCATCGTTTTTGTCCTTGCTTTAGTTCTAGTCGTTCTCGTTATGGCGCTTGCTTCAAGCAATCTCCTTAGAAAACAACCAAAAGAGCTTCTGCTGGATAGCGAATAACAAACTTGCTACCTATTCTCCCCTAAATGGGGTATAATATAGGTAGCATTTTTATCTATTTCATCTTGATTAGGCCTCTTCCTTTCTGGATGAAATTTAGATGATTTACAAGAAATTTAAAGGAATGTGAAACGTTTTTTCTATGAAAATTTTAATTGTAGAAGATGAAGAGATGATCCGAGAGGGGATCAGTGATTATTTGACGGATTGTGGTTATGAAACCATTGAGGCTGCAGATGGGCAAGAAGCTTTAGAAAAATTTTCCAGCTATGAAGTAGCCTTGGTTTTACTGGATATTCAGATGCCCAAGCTCAATGGTCTAGAAGTTCTAGCTGAGATTCGTAAAACCAGTCAGGTCCCTGTCCTGATGTTGACCGCCTTTCAAGATGAGGAATACAAGATGAGTGCTTTTGCCTCTCTGGCAGATGGCTATCTGGAAAAACCCTTCTCCCTCTCCCTCTTAAAAGTGAGGGTGGACGCGATTTTCAAGCGCTATTATGATATGGAACGAGTCTTCTCCTATAAGGATGCCAAGGTGGACTTTGAAAGCTACAGTGCAAGCCTAGCAGGAGAGGAAGTGGCTGTTAATGCTAAAGAGTTGGAAATTCTGGACTATCTGGTGAAAAATGAAGGACGGGCCTTGACCCGATCTCAGATAATCGATGCTGTCTGGAAAGCGACAGATGAGGTTCCCTTTGACCGTGTCATTGATGTTTATATCAAGGAACTGCGGAAAAAGCTAGGCTTGGACTGCATCCTCACTGTGCGCAATGTTGGCTATAAATTGGAGCGAAAATGAAACGAACAGGTTTATTTACAAAGATATTTATCTATACCTTCTCGATATTTAGTGTTCTGGTTATCTGCCTTCATTTAGCTATTTATTTTCTTTTTCCGTCTATTTACCTGAGTCATCGTCAGGAAACCATTGGTCAGAAAGCGACAGCCATTGCCCAGTCCCTAGAAGGTAAGGATAGGCAGAGCATCGAGCAAGTGTTAGACTTGTATTCTCAGACTAGTGATATCAAGGGGGCTGTCAAGGGTGAGATGACCGAGGACAAGTTAGAAGTCAAGGACAGTCTTCCTCTGGATACGGACCGTCAGACCACCTCTCTCTTTATTGAGGAGCGCGAGGTGACAACGCAGGACGGTGGTACCATGACTCTCCAGTTTCTAGCTTCCATGGATTTACAAAAGGAAGCAGAGCAAATCAGTCTCCAGTTTCTTCCCTATACCTTGTTGGCATCCTTTCTGATTTCTCTTTTGGTAGCCTACATCTATGCTCGAACCATTGTGGCCCCTATTTTGGAAATCAAGCGGGTGACCCGACGGATGATGGATTTGGATTCCCAAGTGCGATTGCGCGTGGATTCTAAGGATGAGATTGGTGATCTCAAGGAACAAATCAATAGCCTTTACCAGCATCTTTTGACTGTTATTGCGGACTTGCATGACAAGAATGAAGCTATTCTCCAGCTGGAAAAGATGAAGGTCGAATTCCTACGAGGGGCTTCTCATGAATTGAAAACACCTCTGGCTAGTTTGAAAATCCTGATCGAAAACATGAAAGAAAATGTCGGGCGTTATAAGGACAGAGACCGCTATCTGGGAGTTGCCTTGGGGATTGTAGATGAGCTTAATCACCACGTTCTCCAGATACTTTCTCTCTCGTCTGTGCAGGAATTGCGAGATGATCGGGAACAAATTGACTTATACCAGATGACGCAAAGTCTGGTTAAGGATTATGCCTTACTAGCCAAGGATAGAGAGCTCCAGATAGACAATAGTTTGACTCATCAGCAGGCTTATCTAAACCCATCTGTCATGAAGTTGATTCTGTCTAACCTCATCAGCAATGCCATTAAGCACTCTGTTCCAGGTGGCTTAGTTCGCATCGGAGAAAGAGAAGGAGAACTCTTTATCGAAAATAGCTGTAGTCCTGAAGAACAAGAAAAACTGGCCCAGTCTTTTTCTAACAATGCTAGTCGCAAGGCCAAGGGGTCTGGGATGGGGCTCTTTGTGGTCAAAAGTCTATTAGAACATGAAAAATTACCTTATCGTTTTGAGATGCAGGAGAATCGTTTGACTTTCTTCATAGCTTTTCCAAAAGTCGCCCAAGACTAGGAATAGAAAGGGTTTACATAGATGAAGCTAGAAGAAATTCAATCGAAACTGCGGGAAAAACTAGATTTTTTTGTCAAAAAGTGATAAAATGAACAATGTAAATGGGATGACCCATAAAAATATACAGGAGGCCTGATAAAATGGCAATCGTTTCAGCAGAAAAATTTGTCCAAGCAGCTCGTGACAACGGTTATGCAGTTGGTGGATTTAACACAAACAACCTTGAGTGGACTCAAGCTATCTTGCGCGCAGCAGAAGCTAAAAAAGCTCCAGTTTTGATCCAAACTTCAATGGGCGCTGCTAAATACATGGGTGGTTACAAAGTTGCTCGCAACTTGATCGCTAACCTTGTTGAATCAATGGGTATCACTGTACCAGTAGCTATCCACCTTGACCACGGTCACTACGAAGATGCACTTGAGTGTATCGAAGTTGGTTACACTTCAATCATGTTTGACGGTTCACACCTTCCAGTTGAAGAAAACCTTAAATTGGCTAAAGAAGTTGTTGAAAAAGCACACGCTAAAGGTATCTCAGTAGAAGCTGAAGTTGGTACTATCGGTGGTGAAGAAGACGGAATCATCGGTAAAGGTGAATTGGCTCCAATCGAAGACGCTAAAGCAATGGTTGAAACTGGTATCGACTTCTTGGCAGCTGGTATCGGTAACATCCACGGTCCTTACCCAGCAAACTGGGAAGGTCTTGACCTTGATCACTTGCAAAAATTGACAGAAGCTCTTCCAGGATTCCCAATCGTATTGCACGGTGGATCAGGTATTCCTGATGAGCAAATCCAAGCAGCTATCAAACTTGGTGTTGCGAAAGTTAACGTTAACACTGAATGCCAAATCGCATTCGCTAACGCAACTCGTAAATTTGCTCGTGACTACGAAGCAAATGAAGCAGAATACGACAAGAAAAAACTCTTCGACCCACGTAAATTCTTGGCTGATGGTGTAAAAGCTATCCAAGCATCAGTTGAAGAACGTATAGACGTATTCGGTTCAGAAGGTAAAGCTTAATCTAGCTGAACCATACAAAATGAAACCCGCCTGTGAAGGTGGGTTTTTTAGTTTACAGAAAAGTTATTTTATCGTACATAAAAAAGCAAAAATAACTCGAAGTTTTTTGCTTTTTGTTTTAAGAACTAAATATTATTTCTTGTCTTTTGAGTTCATTAAGGCTGCAACAACTGTTGCCCCAATAATTGGTGCAAGTGAACCAATGATTCTAGAAGCATTTTTAACAGTAGAGGTGGTTGCAATTAACGAAGATGCTTCACTAATTTGTTCAAAATCTACTGATTTATTCTCAGACACCGCATATTTTTCTGATTCATCAAAAAAATTTAGCAACAACTCTGCTCTATCAGCTCTGTCTTGATCTGTCGTTTTTAAATTTTCAATTTCAAAATCTATTACGGTACGTAATGCAATATAATGGAGTTTAGTTAATCTACTTTTTTGAGTTTCAAGATTTCTGATGGTTTGTTTAGTAACTCCTATAAGATTGCTGAGATCTGAACTTGTCCAATTCAAAATCTCTCGAATAGCTTTTAAGTTGTTTTGTAGAATTGCTCTTGTATCTTCTGTTGATGGATATTTTTCTTTTAACATATCTTCTTACCTATAATTTTCTATTTCTATTATAACAAAAATAAAATATAATTTAAATAGTTGTCTACGATAAAATATTTTCTAAAGACAAAAATAAAATATTTGCATAAAATTCTTGACAAGATAAAAATTTTGTACTATACTATGCTTATCTAAATAAGAGGAGTGTTTTTATGGATATTCAATTGGGGTTTATCTTATTGTTAATTTCTTTGTGTATCTTTCTATTGGTTAGAAAGAACATAATTACAAAAAAGTTTACGGACTTTTTGATAAACAATAAAGGATCAGAAATAAATTTTTTAGAGACTAGTGAATTAAGTGTTTTAGAAGGTGCAAAAATACTGAACAAAAAATATAAAATCGGATTAATTAATTCATATATTGTAGTTAATTCAATAAAAGTCAGATGAAATCGGAAAAAAGGGAAAAAATGAAAATCAATATGGAAAGAATCGAAACACGAGCACAAATCATTTTAGACCGAACAAAAAGAATATCAAAATCTGCAGGTAATAACATACATAAAGCCGGGAAAAAGTGTCTAAATTTTGTAGAAAAACATCCTGAACTTATTTCTATAATTACATTGGTTTCTATAAGTTTGTTGGCTAATAAAAATGTTCATAATCAAAAATGGATTAATGATTTGGAAGATACAGAGCAAATCCAAACACTAGGTGATTCAACTTTTTCTGAACTGGTACAAGAAGAACAAAATATTAATCATAATTATCCTGATGAGAGAAAAAATCCTGATACTCATGTTTATCGTAGAAACGAAAAAAATTTTGTTAGGGGCGGTACTGATGAAGATAAACAAAGATTCAAGGAAGAAAATAAAAACTTGTTTTATTCTTAATTAATCTATTTTTGCTTTTTAATAAATATGTATATACATTTTGATAATAATTTTTAACTTATATTTAAAGATTTATAGTTATTCTTGTTGAATGTTATATATAGACTATTTTGTATAAAATAAACTTTACTTTAAATATTTTACAAATTTACAAAAAAGGAGAAAAAATGACAGATAGATTCCCTGACGTTGATTGGTTTTGTGATTACTGTGGAAGTTATTTAAACTCTCAAACAGGTTTTTCTGATTATAAATATATTTGGAAATGTGAGGAATGTGGTAGAAAAAGTAGTATCTCATCTGATAATATTTTTGAGTTTTAAAGGAGGATTAAATTATGGCAAAACTATACGAATGTAGAGAGTGCTTACAACAGTTTACAAAAAAGGAAATTGATTGGGAAGCTAGTGATGAAAGATATGAAGATTACTACTGTCATGACTGTTCAAGATTTCTAGAACAGTGTGGGATTGATGCAATGGATCCTGATGGATTTGGATACGATGATTATGGTAATTGGGATCAAGAACGTTTAGGTTTTTAGATTTTTTACTTACTACAATAGATATGTTTTTATCTTATTTAACAAACTAACCCGCCTGTGAAGGTGGGTTTTTTGTTTCTTGATATAGACAGATTATACAGGAAAATTCTTAAACTTAAGTTGCTAAAAGAGTCTAATTTTTGTACAATAATGCTATGAAAATACTGAAAAAATCAGCCCTTGTCCTTCTTAGTTTCCTTATCTTGTTTTTAGTAGGGACATTTATCTTTCATCGTATCAGCTTAGAAAAGGAACAAGCCTCTCTAACTCCTATGGGGCAACAAGTTCTCGTCAATGGACATCAAATAAATGTTTACGTTGAAGGGGATGGTCCTGAGACTATAGTAGTTCTCTCAGGTGCTGGAATTGCTTCCCCAATCTTGGACTTTAAGAATGTTTCGGATTCCTTATCAAAAAAATATAAGGTGGTCATCGTGGAGCGGGCTGGCTATGGTTATAGCGAGGATAGTAATCAATCCAGAGATGTGATGGAAGTTTTGTCTGAGACACGTCAAGCTCTATCACAAGCAAATATATCAGAACCTTTTATCATTCTGTCTCATTCCATGGCTAGTCTTGAAAGTCTGGCTTGGCAGGAAAAGTATCCTGATGAAGTGAAAGCCTTGATTGGTCTGGATTGGGCACTGCCAGCAAGTTATGAGGATTTAAAGGATAATCAGGCCTTGCTTACTGTGGCTTATTGGAGCAGTAAGATTGGATTATTACGCTATTTCCCTGAGTCCTTTTATATAAAAAATCCAACTCTGACTGAAACTGAACGACAACAATATAAATTACTAGCATATAAGCAGTTGATGTCACAAGCCATGCTGCATGAATCCCGTTTGGTAAAGGAAAATACCAAGAAAGTTCCATCTAGCATTAATCCGAAAATTCCAGCCTTACTCCTAGTTTCTAACGGTGAAGGCACGACCTTTAGCCAATCAGAATGGCAACATTATGCAGATAGATTTGCAAGCGACCAGTCTAATGTTCAAGTCATCTATATGGATGCGCCTCACGAACTTTATCATTATCAAAACGATGCTATTGTTTCTCGCATTAAAGAATTTTTAGAGAATAATTGAGGCCTTTAAAAATCCATTAAGACTAATGATAATAATTGAAAGGAATGACTTATGAATAATTCTTATATTTTACTTAGACATGCTCATTCAAGATTTTCAAGTGATGATTTTAATAGAACTTTGTCAGAAAAAGGATTTTCATCTCTTGACCAGTTAGAGTTTTTGAATTCTTTTAATATTGATTATTATTTTTCTAGTCCTTATAAACGAGCATTTGAAACGGTTAATAGCTCGCCAATTCAATTTGATAAAATAGTTCTTGATAATCGGTTACGGGAGCGAAAATTATCTTCAACCTTTATAAAAGATTCTGAGTTTGAAGACAGTATTAAATATTTATGGCAAAATCCCAGTAAATCTCTTTCAGAAGGGGAATCAAATCAAGATGCACTAGCTAGAGTACTAAATTTTTTAATGGAATTGGAAGAGAGATACTCAGAAAAAACGATTTTACTTAGTTCACACGGGAATTTGATAGGAATACTACTACATCATTTTGATTCCAGTTTTGATTATGAAAAATGGGAGCAGATGACCTTTCCAGATTGTTTTCTAATTGATAGAAATGGGATTGTGAAAAGAATTATGAAAGATTAGTTCTTTGATTAAATAGTGATTCATATTGATCAAAATAGTTTGCCTTTTTACAATTCGTAGCCTGCCCCTAAAGGCAGGTTTTTTGGTGTTTTAAGGAGACTATTAATCCAAAATTTTGGACTAATACTCTTCGAAAATCTCTTCAAACCACGTCAGTTTTATCTGCAACCTCAAAGCAGTGCTTTGAGCAACCTACGACTAGCTTCCTAGTTTGCTCTTTGATTTTCATTGAGTATAAAAGTCCCACTTTAAGAGAAAAATTTTCAATTTCATAAGCTTTAGGCAAACGCTTGCATTCTAATTTTTATTGGATTATAATAGGTTGGTATAAAGCCTTTTGTAGTAATAAAATATAGAAGGTTTAGAAAGTAAGGATTTAGAATGTTAGTAGTCAAAAATACAATGTTGCTATTCCTTACCATAGGGAGATAGATATGGCAATGATAGAAGTGGAACATCTTCAGAAAAATTTTGTGAAGACTGTTAAGGAACCGGGCTTGAAGGGGGCATTGCGCTCTTTTATTCATCCTGAAAAGCAGACCTTTGAAGCGGTCAAGGATTTGACCTTTGAGGTGCCAAAAGGGCAAATTTTGGGCTTTATCGGTGCTAATGGTGCTGGGAAGTCGACAACCATTAAAATGCTGACAGGGATTTTAAAACCGACATCTGGTTTTTGTCGGATTAACAGCAAGATTCCTCAGGACAATCGCCAAGATTATGTCAAGGATATTGGAGTGGTCTTTGGGCAAAGAACCCAGCTATGGTGGGATTTGGCTCTGCAAGAGACCTACACGGTTTTAAAGGAGATTTACGATGTGCCAGACTCGCTCTTTCATAAGCGTATGGACTTTTTGAATGAAGTCTTGGATTTGAAGGACTTTATCAAGGATCCCGTGCGAACTCTTTCACTGGGTCAAAGGATGCGGGCGGACATTGCAGCTTCCTTGCTTCACAATCCCAAGGTTCTCTTTTTAGATGAGCCTACCATTGGTTTAGACGTTTCGGTCAAGGATAACATTCGTCGGGCTATTACCCAGATCAATCAGGAGGAAGAGACTACCATTCTCTTGACCACTCACGACTTGAGTGATATTGAGCAACTTTGTGATCGGATTTTTATGATTGACAAGGGGCAGGAGATTTTTGATGGAACGGTGAGCGAGCTCAAGGAAACCTTTGGCAAGATGAAGACACTCTCCTTTGAACTGCTACCAGATCAAAGTCATCTCGTCTCTCACTATGAAGGCCTGCCTGATATGATTATTGATAGACAGGGAAATAGTCTCAACATTGAATTCGATAGTTCCCGCTACCAGTCAGCTGACATTATCAAACAAACCCTTTCTGATTTTGAAATCCGCGATTTGAAGATGATGGATACGGATATTGAGGATATTATCCGCCGCTTCTATCGAAAGGAGCTCTAAAATGGTCAAATTGTGGAGACGTTATAAACCCTTTATCAATGCAGGTGTTCAGGAATTGATCACCTATCGAGTTAACTTTATTCTTTATCGGATTGGGGATGTCATGGGGGCTTTTGTGGCCTTTTATCTCTGGAAGGCTGTCTTTGATTCTTCGCAAGAGTCTTTGATTCAGGGCTTTAGTATGGCAGATATCACCCTCTACATCATCATGAGTTTTGTGACCAATCTTCTGACTAGGTCGGATAGCTCCTTTATGATTGGGGAGGAGGTCAAGGATGGTTCCATTATCATGCGTTTGTTGCGACCGGTGCATTTTGCGGCCTCTTACCTTTTCACTGAGCTTGGCTCCAAGTGGCTGATTTTTATCTCTGTTGGCCTTCCATTTTTAAGTGTCATCGTGTTAATGAAAATCATATCTGGGCAAGGGATGGTAGAAGTACTGGGATTAACTGTCCTTTATCTTTTTAGCTTAACGCTAGCCTATCTGATTAACTTTTTCTTTAATATCTGCTTTGGATTTTCAGCCTTTGTGTTTAAAAATCTTTGGGGTTCCAATCTACTCAAGACTTCCATAGTGGCCTTTATGTCTGGAAGTTTGATTCCCTTGGCTTTCTTTCCAAAGATTGTTTCAGATATTCTGTCCTTCTTGCCTTTTTCATCCTTGATTTACACTCCGGTCATGATTATCGTTGGGAAATACGATGCCAATCAGATTCTTCAGGCGCTCGGTTTGCAGTTTTTCTGGCTCTTAGTGATGGTAGGCTTGTCTCAGTTGATTTGGAAACGAGTCCAGTCATTCATTACCATTCAGGGAGGTTAGTATGAAAAAATATCAACGCATGCATCTGATTTTTATCAGACAATACATCAAACAAATCATGGAATACAAGGTGGATTTTGTGGTTGGAGTACTGGGAGTATTTCTGACTCAAGGCTTGAATCTCTTGTTTCTCAATGTCATCTTTCAACACATCCCATCCCTAGAAGGTTGGACTTTTCAAGAAATTGCCTTTATCTATGGTTTTTCTTTGATTCCAAAGGGATTGGACCATCTCTTTTTTGATAATCTCTGGGCGCTAGGGCAACGCTTGGTGCGAAAAGGAGAATTTGATAAGTATCTGACACGTCCTATCAATCCTCTCTTTCACATCCTAGTTGAGACCTTTCAGATTGATGCCTTGGGTGAACTTTTGGTCGGAGGCCTTCTGCTAGCGACAACAGTATCTAGTATTGATTGGACTCTTCCCAAATTCCTGATTTTTCTAGTCTGCATTCCTTTTGCGACCTTGATTTATACTTCCTTGAAAATTGCGACAGCCAGCATCGCTTTTTGGACCAAGCAGTCAGGCGCCATGATTTACATTTTTTATATGTTTAATGACTTTGCCAAGTACCCGATTTCTATTTACAATTCTCTTCTACGATGGTTGATTAGCTTTATCGTGCCATTTGCCTTTACGGCCTACTATCCTGCTAGCTATTTCTTGCAGGACAAGGATATAATCTTTAACATCGGAGGTTTGATGTTAATTTCTCTGCTTTTCTTTGTCATTTCCCTTAAACTTTGGGATAAGGGCTTGGATGCCTACGAAAGTGCGGGTTCGTAAATAATAGAATACCAAAGCCTTGTCTCATGACAGGCTTTTTCTGATAGAGATGAAAATTTCTTGACACCTATTCTCAGAGCGCTATACTGTAAGTGTAATCACCGATTTAGCTCATACTCTTCGAAAATCTCTTCAAACCACGTCAACTTCCATCTGCAACCTCAAAACAGTGTTTTGAGCTGACTTCGTCAGTTCTATCAACAATCTAAAAGCAGTGCTTTTAGCAACCTGCGGCTAGCTTCCTAGTTTGTTCTTTGATTTTCATTGAGTATTAGTTGCTAGAGCAAGACACTCGTAAAGTCTAGGTTACAGGTGAACATATGACTGAGGATTTGAAAAATTAGATATGTAGAAAATAACCGTTAAGCCTAGTTCTTATCGGTTATTTATGTTCTTTAATGGTGTTGACATTGCACTAATGGTATCTATCTTTGTGATTCTGGTAGTGGTTCAACTTGATTGCTACCATTTTTGATGGTGTGAATGTGCTGATAATGTATTTCAGTTAAGTACGAAATTTTTATATCATTTTTAACACACCTTAAAAATAAAATTAACACACCTTAATTTTCCTTGACTTAAATTTTTTTAATTGATATACTATTTTTCAGAGAGCTAACAATTATATATAAATGTACTACTCTATTTCCTAGATAATACTTAGTAAAACTTTTTATAACAAAGGCTAGCAAAGTTAAAGTTTACTATCTATTGGAAATTAAATAAATATGTAAGGAATTAAAATGAAAAAAAGTACAGTATTGTCATTAACCACAGCTGCAGTTATTTTAGCAGCATATGTCCCTAATGAGGTAGTCTTAGCAGACACATCTAGCTCTGAAGATGCTTTAAATATCTCTGATAAAGAAAAAGTAGTAGTAGGTAAACAAAAAGAAAACAAAGAAAAACATGAAGATATTCATAATGCTGTAGAAACTTCAAAGGATACTGAAGAGAAGAAAACAACAGTTATTGAGGAAAAAGAAGTTGTTAGTAAAGAATCTGTGATAGACAATAAAACTAACAATGAAAAAACAACAATCAAAAAAGAAGATTCCAATCAATACAAAGGAGATAATGCAGACTCGTCTGCAAGTAAAGACACAGAAAATCATCAAAAAGAAGATAAACTTGTCTATATTGCTGAATTTAAAGATAAAGAATCTGGAGAAAAAGCAATCAAGGAATTATCAAATCTTAAGAATACAAAAGTTTTATATACTTATGATAGAATTTTTAACGGTAGCGCTATTGAAACGACCAAAGATACTCTGGACAAAATTAAACTAATAGAAGGTATTTCATCGGTTGAAAGGTCACAAAAAGTCCAACCTATGATGAATCATGCTAGAAAAGAAATTGGAGTTGAAGAGGCAATCGATTACCTAAAATCTATCAATGCACCATTTGGGAAAAATTTTGATGGTAGAGGTATGGTCATTTCAAATATCGATACGGGGACAGATTATAGACATAAGGCTATGAGAATCGATGATGATGCTAAAGACTCAATGAGATTTAAAAAAGAAGACTTAAAGGGTACTGATAAAAATTTCTGGTTGAGTGATAAAATTCCTCATGCTTTCAATTATTATAATGGTGGTAAAATTACTGTAGAAAAAGCTGATGATGGAAGCGATTATTTTGATCCACATGGGATGCATATTGCTGGGATTCTTGCAGGAAATGATACTGAAAAAGATATCAAAAACTTTAATGGAATAGATGGAATAGCGCCTAATGCACAAATTTTCTCTTATAAAATGTACTCTGATGCTGGATCTGGATTCGCAGGTGATGAAACAATGTTTCATGCTATTGAAGATTCCATCAAACACAATGTCGATGTTGTTTCGGTATCATCTGGCTTTACAGGAACAGGTCTTGTAGGTGAAAAATATTGGCAAGCTATTAGAGCGTTAAGAAAAGCAGGCATTCCAATGGTCGTAGCTACAGGTAACTATGCGACTTCTGCTTCAAGTTCTTCGTGGGATTTAGTGGCAAATAATAATCTGAAAATGACCGACACTGGAAATGTAACACGAACTGCAGCACATGAAGATGCGATAGCAGTTGCTTCTGCTAAAAATCAAACAGTTGAGTTTGATAAAGTTAAGATTGGAGGAGAAAGTTTTAAATACAGAAATATAGGAGCCTTTTTCGATAAGAATAAAATCATAACAAACGAAGATGGTTCAAAAGCTCCTAGTAAATTGAAATTTGTATATATAGGCAAAGGTCAAGACCAAGATTTGATAGGTTTGGATCTTAAGGGCAAAATTGCAGTAATGGATAGAATTTATACAAAGGATTTAAAAAATGCTTTTAAACGAGCAACGGATAAGGGCGCACGCGCTATTATGGTTGTAAATACTGTAAATTACTACAATAGAGATAATTGGACAGAGCTTCCAGCCATGGGATATGAGGAGGATGAAGGAACTACTAGTCAAGTTTTCTCAATTTCAGGAGATGATGGTGTAAAGTTATGGAACATGATTAACCCTGATAAAAAAACTAAAGTCAAAAGAAATAATAAAGAAGATTTTAAAGATAAATTGAAGCAATACTATCCAATTGATATGGCAAGCTATAATTCTAATAAACCGAATGTAGGTGACGAAAAAGAGATTGACTTTAAGTTTGCACCTGACACAGACAAAGAACTTTATAAAGAAGATATCATAGTTCCAGCAGGGTCCACATCTTGGGGACCGAGAACGGATTTACTTTTAAAACCGGATGTTTCAGCACCTGGTAAAAATATTAAATCCACTCTCAATGTCATTAATGGTAAATCAACTTATGGTTATATGTCAGGGACTAGTATGGCAACTCCAATCGTGGCAGCTTCTACTGTTTTGATTAGACCAAAGTTAAAGGAAATGCTTGAAAGACCTGTATTGAAAAATCTTAAGGGAGATGACAAAATAGATCTTACAAGTCTTACAAAAATAGCCCTACAAAATACTGCACGGCCTATGATGGATGCGACTTCTTGGAAAGAAAAAAGTCAATACTTTGCATCACCTAGACAACAGGGAGCAGGGCTAATTAATGTTGCCAATGCATTGAGAAATGAAGTTGTAGCGACTTTCAAAAACACGGATTCTAAAGGTTTAGTAAACTCTTATGGTTCTATTTCTCTTAAAGAAATAAAAGGAGATAAAAAATATTTTACAATTAAGCTTCACAATACATCAAACAGACCTTTGACCTTTAAAGTTTCAGCATCTGCTATAACTACAGATGCTCTAACTGACAGACTCAAACTGGATGAAACATATAAAGATGAAAAATCTTCAGATGGGAAGCAAATTGTTCCAGAAATTCACCCAGAAAAAGTCAAAGGAGCAAATATTACATTTGAGCATGATACTTTCACTATAAGCCCAAATTCTAGCTTTGATTTAAATGCGGTTATAAATGTTGGAGAGGCTAAAAACAAAAATAAATTTGTAGAATCATTTATTCATTTTGAGTCAGTGGAAGAAATGGAAGCTCTAAACTCCAATGGGAAGAAAACAAATTTCCAACCTTCTTTATCGATGCCTCTAATGGGATTTGCTGGGAATTGGAACCACGAACCAATCCTTGATAAATGGGCCTGGGAAGAAGGTTCAAAATCAAAAACAATGGAAGGTTATGATGATGATGGTAAACCAAAAATTCCAGGAACCTTAAATAAGGGAATTGGTGGAGAACATGGTATAGATAAATTTAATCCAGCAGGAGTTATACAAAATAGAAAAGATAAAAATACAACATCCCTAGATCAAAATCCAGAATTATTTGCTTTCAATAACGAAGGGATAAACGCACCATCATCAAGTGGTTCTAAGATCGCTAAAATTTATCCTTTAGATTCAAATGGAAATCCTCAAGATGCTCAACTTGAGAGAGGATTAACACCTTCTCCACTTGTATTAAGAAGTGCAGAAGAAGGATTGATTTCAATAGTAAATACAAATAAAGAGGGAGAAAATCAAATCGACTTAAAAGTCATTTCGAGAGAACACTTTGTTAAAGGGATTTTAAACTCTAAAAGAAATGATGCAAAGGGAATCAAATCTTCTAAACTAAAAGTTTGGGGTGACTTGAAATGGGATGGACTCATCTATAACCCTAGAGGGAAAGAAGAAAATGCACCAGAAAGCAAGGATACTAAAGATCCTGCTACTAAGATAAGAGGTCAATTTGAACCAATTGCAGAAGGTCAATATTTCTATAAATTTAAATATAGATTAACTAAAGATTACCCATGGCAGGTTTCCTATATTCCTGTAAAAATTGATAATACAGCCCCTAAGATTGTTTCGATTGATTTTTCAAATCCTGAAAAAATTAAGCTGATCACAAAGGATACTTATCACAAGGTAAAAGAGCAATACAAGAATGAAACTTTATTTGCGAGAGATCAGAAAGAACATCCTGAAAAATTTGACGAGATTGCCAACGAAGTTTGGTATGCTGGAGCTGCTCTTGTTAATGAAGATGGAGAGGTTGAGAAAAATCTTGAAGTAACTTATGCAGGTGAGGGTCAAGGAAGAAATAGAAAACTTGACAAAGACGGAAATACCATTTATGAAATTAATGGTGCAGGAGATTTAAGAGGAAAAATCATTGAAGTCATTGCACTAGATGGCTCTAGCAATTTTACAAAGATTCATAGAATTAAATTTGCTGATCATGCTGATGAAAAGGGGATGATTTCCTATTATCTAGTAGATCCTGATCAGGATTCATCTAAATATCAAAAGCTTGGAGAGATTGCCGAATCTAGATTTAAAAATTTAGAAAATAGAAAAGAGGAAAGTCTTAAAAAAGATACAACTGAGGTAGAAAGTCATCAAGGAAATGAAGAGGTTACCGAAGAAAAATCTAGCTTTACTATCAATAAAGCCATTTCAACAATTAGAGACTTTGAAAGCAAAGATTTAAAGAAACTCATTAAAAAGAAATTTAGAGAAGTTGATGACTTTACAAGTGAAACTGGTAAGAGAATAGAGGAATACGATTATAAATACGATGATAAGGGAAATATCATTGCTTATGACGATGGTAGTGCCTTAGAATATGAAACTGAAAAACTTGACGAAATAAAATCAAAAATTTATGGTGTTCTAAGCCCGTCTAAAAATGGACACTTTGAAATTCTTGGAAAGATAAGTAATGTTTCTAAAAATGCCAAGGTATATTATGGCAATAATTATAAATCGATAGAAATCAAAACAACCAAGTATGATTCACATTCAAAAACGATGACATTTGATTTATACGCTAATATTAATGATATTGTGGATGGATTAGCTTTTGCAGGAGATATGAGATTCTTTGTTAAAGATGATGATCAGATAAAAGCTGAAACTAAAATTAGAATGCCTGAAAAAAATAAGGAAACTAAAGCAGAATATCCGTATGCATCAAGTTATGGGAATGTCATAGAATTAGGAGAAGGAGATCTTTCAAAAAATAAACCAAACAATTTAACAGAAATGGAATCTGGTAAAATCTATGCTGATTCAGAAAAACAACAATATCTATTAAAGGATAATATCATTCTAAGAAAAGGCTATGCACTAAAAGTGACTACCTATAATCCTGGAAAAACGGATATGTTAGAAGGAAATGGAGTTTATAGCCAGGAAGATATAGCAAAAATCCAAAAGGCCAATCCTAATCTAAGAGTCTTATCAGAAAAAATAATTTATGCTGATAGTAGAAATGTTGAAGATGGAAGAAGTACTCAACCAGTATTAATGTCGGCTTTGGACGGCTTTAACATTGTAAGGTATCAAGTGTTTACATTTAAAATGAATGATAAAGGGGAAGCAATCGATAAAGATGGAAATCTTGTGACAGATTCTTCTAAACTTGTATTATTTGGTAAGGATGGTAAAGAGTACACAGGAGAGGATAAGTCCAATGTAGAAGCTATAAAAGAAGATGGCTCTACGTTATTTATTGATGCAAAACCAGTAAATCTTTCAATGGACAAGAACTACTTTAATCCATCTAAATCTAATAAAATTTATGTACGAAATCCAGAATTTTATTTAAGAGGTAAGATTTCTGATAAGGGTGGTTTTAACTGGGAGTTGAGAGTTAATGAATCTGTTGTAGATAATTATTTAATCTACGGAGATTTACATATTGATAACACTAGAGATTTTAACATTAAGCTTAATGTTAAAGACGGTGACATCATGGACTGGGGAATGAAAGACTATAAAGCAAACGGATTCCCAGATAAGGTAACAGACATGGATGGAAATGTTTATCTCCAAACTGGCTATAGCGATTTGAATGCGAAAGCGGTTGGAGTACACTATCAATTTTTATATGATAATGTCAAACCAGAAGTAAACATTGATCCAAAAGGAAATACTAGTATCGAATATGCTAATGGAAAATCTGTAGTCTTTAATATCAATGATAAAAGAAATAATGGATTCGATGGTGAGATTCAAGAACAACATATTTATATAAATGGAAAAGAATATAAATCATTTGATGATATTAAACAAATAGCAGATAAGACACTAAACATTAAGATTCTTGTAAAAGATTTCGCAAGAAATACAACCGTAAAAGAATTCATTTTAAACAAAGATACGGGAGAGGTGAGCGAACTAAAACCTCATACAGTAACTGTGACCATTCAAAATGGAAAAGAAATGAGTTCAACGATAGTGTCGGAAGAAGATTTCATTTTACCTGTCTATAAGGGTGAATTAGAAGAAGGATATCAATTTGATGGTTGGGAAATTGCTGGTTTCGAAGGTAAAAAAGACACTGGCTATGTTCTTAATCTATCAAAAGATACCCTTATAAAACCTGTATTCAAGAAAATAGAGGAGAAAAAGGAGGAGGAAAATAAACCTACTTTTGATGTATCCAAAAAGAAAGATAACGTACAGGTAAATCCTAGTCAATTAAATCAAAGTCATAGAAAAGAGGACTTACAAGGAGCAAATCATTCACAAAAACCTGATTCAACTAAGGATGTCACAGCTACAGTTCCTGTACAAGTAAATCATAGCAAAATAGATGGAAGTCACAGAAAAGAGGACTTACAAAGAGTAAATCATTCACAAAAATCTGATTCAACTAAGGATGTTACAACTACAGTTCTTGATAAAAACTTTGAAAATAAGAAGGAAGTCCATATTAATGAACCAGAGAACATAGCTAATAAACATACTAACATTGATAGTAAGTCGGATACTAACCATTCTGATAAGTTGCCAAAAACCGGAACGGTTAGAGCAGCTCTTACACCATTCCTTGCTGGAATATTGTTTATAGTAGGAGCGCTTCTTGGATTGAAGAAAAAAGATCAAGATTAAGATAAAAACTGTAGATGAGAAAATGACTGAAGAGTTGAGAAACTAGATATGTAAAAACAGCCGCTAAAAATTTTTAGCGGTTGTTTTTAACTGTTTTTATAAGTAATTGGAAGGCTTCTAATAGTTGTTCTTGACTCGTTTGTGGAAGTTGAGTTAATTGATCAGCTAATAACTCTAGATGTGGATTCTTTGGGTTTATACGGCTTTCAAATAGCTCTGATGGTGTGATATTAAGAGCTGTGATAATCTTTTCTAGTGTATCGATTTTTATATTTGAACCCTTTGTTTCAAGGTTGGAAATATAATCTATGCCGACACTAGCCTTTTCACTGAGATTTTGCTGACTTAAATTTTTTTCTTTTCGTATGCTTCGTATTCGTTGTCCGATATATTTTTGTAAATGAATTGATTCCATAAGCTACCTCGTTTCATTACCATGATACAAGGAAGTAAACTGTAAAATAACCCACACACAAACAAAATTTTAAAAAAATATTGCCTATAAACTAAAATTGTGTTAAAATAGTGATGTAAAATATATAAAATTGCATGATATACTACATATATCATAGTTTGACTTAACAGTCAAACCAATCCTATTAGATCTTACGAGGAGAAAATGATGAAAAAATTGCAAACCCTAACAACTTCAACAGCTATTGCACTTGCATCAGTTGGTGGAACTGTATTCGCTCAGGAAGCGCCTACTTCAGCGCCTGTTGACACAACTGCTGTCAATGAACCTGCACTTGTTGCTAAACCACATGAGAAAACTGAAGTTCCTGCACCTTCTACAGTGAAACCTGCGCTTGATGCACAAAAAGAAGTCGTTAAGACTGCTGAAACTAAGGTTACGACTGCTGAAGCTGATGTGAAAGCAAAAGAAACTGCTGTCGCTTCTGCTGAGAAAGAAGTAAAAGACGCAACTCAAGTTGTCAAAGATGCTGAAGCAACTGCTTCTCAAGCAACATCTGAAAAAGTTGCTCAAGTTAAAGACGCTCAAGCTAAGAACTTTGAAGCTCAAACTGCTAACCAAAAAGCAACTGAAGCTACAAATGAACAAATCAAAGCTGAAACTAAAGCTCTTGCAGAAGAACAATCAGACGTGGCAACTGCTCAAGCAAATCTTGACCAAGCGACTAAAGATGTCCAAACAGCTGAACAAGCTGTCGCAAGCGCACTTAGCTTGAAAACTGAAGCTGAAAAAGTCTTGGCGGACGCAATGGCTACACCACTTCAAGCTCAAGTTGCTGAAAACAACCTACGTTTGGCAGAAATTGCCCTTGAAAATGCTAAAGCAAGTGAAGCAGTCGCTAACTTCTCAGCAAATCTAGTTGACAAGAAAGCTGCTCTTGTAGAAGCTCAAACAGAACTTGAAGGAGCGAAAGCTGTTCAAACAACTGCGTCACAAGCTCTTGCAGATGCTACAGCAAAACTTCAAGCTCAAGAAACTGTCGTCAACAATTTGACAGCAGAAAGCAAAAAATTGATTGCTGAAAAAGATGCACTTGTAAAAGAATCCAAAGAATTGGCTGAACAATTGCAAGCCTATTTGGACGCACCTGTTAAACTCGCTACAGCAAAAGCTGCTCAAGCCAAAGCTGCTCAAGCCAAAGCTGAAGCTAAATTGGCACAAGCAAAAGCTGACTTCCAGACTGCACAATCTACTCTTGAAACTGTTCAATCTGCATACCGTACAGAACACGCTAAGTTGCTTGAATTGCAAGCAGAATATGATAACCTCGTTGACCTTGCAGAAAAAGCTCAAGAAAACGTTGTTGCCAAATTGCCTGACGGAACAGTGATCGCTGTCCCTAAAGTAGCTCCAACTGCTGAAGCACTTCCAGAAGTCAATGTTGAAGAATTGAAAAAAGCTCTTGCAACTGGCAAAGAAGTAACTTTGGACTCTCAAGGAAAAGTTGTTGTGAAGGAAAAGCAACAAACATACTCATCACCTGCTGTTAAAGCAGTAGAAAACGAAAAAATGAGTTACTCACGAGTAGAAAAAGTAAAAGCTTTACCAAATACTGGCGAAAAATCAAGTGTTGCGATGTTGGTACTCGGTGCAATTCTAGGAACATTTGGACTTGTAACAGTACGTAGAAAAAATTAGAATAATAAAAAAATCTTCTTATTACAGATAGGAAGATTTTTTGGATTCTACTGATTTCACAAAATACGGTATCGAACTATATATTCAAAATTGTGCTTTTTACAATTATAGTAAAAACTCAAGACTTATTTGATGAAGTACAGTCTATATGAAATATGATAAGTAAATACGCCTATTAGATTTTTTATAAACATAATATAAGTGAATAATATGAAAGGATAGCTCCTTTTCATTATCATAGTTAGACTATAAAAATATATAAAATTATTAAAAATTATGGTATAATTTGTTTTAATAAACTAAATATAGAGTTTAATGGATGATTCTATTGATGCCAATATTTTAGGATTAGCTGATTGGTTTTCTTTTGAAAGTGCATCCATTCATGGATACTGACAAATTTTGTGAATTTGTTTAAAATATAGTGAAAAATGGGAGGAATACTATGACTAAGAAAAATTTTGAAGAGGGAAATGATCCTAAATCAACTGTCTCGAAGGGAGTGAAAGGATCTTCTCCAGCTACAATTAGGAGCAAGGTATTTAAAATAAAAGTCTATATTGGCATTGCCATTAGTCTTTTGGTTGTTGCAATCCTAGCAAGTATCTTCTTATTCTCATCTAATAAGGCAAATAAAGAGTCAAGTCTAGCATCGTCTGTAACTTCAACTAAAGAGTCAACAAGTCAGACATCTACAAACCAAGGAAAAACAGATGAGACTGATAAGGATAAGCAAGAGAAAATCCAGAAACTCAAGGATCAACTGACTGATTTAGATACCAAGATTACTGAAGCAGAAGCACTTGTTAGCAAGCTAAAAGAAGAAACTGCAGTTCCGAAACTGGATATTGAAGCACTAAGAAATAATGATTTATCAAGTTTGAAAGGTACATGGCGTAGTCAATCTGGCAATGAATACATTATTAAGAATTCTGGAGAAGTAGATGCCACTTGGTTTACAAATGATCAAAAGTACGAATCTGTAGTTGAATTAAAGATATCAAAAGGTCAAGATAGTCGTAACCCTGAGACAGCTTCTCTCAGTGCATGGGTAAAAGATTCTGTTGCTGGAGGATTTGTAGTAGTTGCTGTTCCAAGTGGAGTTGTTATGAAACCTGGTGATGATGGAAAACTAACAGATAAAAGCAATCATGACGAGGAGAGACTGTTTGCAGGACAGCAGTATGAAGCGATGTTGTCGAGACCAGAAGATGTTTACTATCGTGTAAAACCAGATACTAGTAAACTTGAGGAAGAGGAGAAGAATTTAGCTCAACTACAGGCTGAACGCGAAGCAATCAAAACTTCTCTAGAATCTAAGGAAAAGAAAAATACGAACTAGAAAAAACTAGTTTAGAATCTAACTTTCGATTGTTTTAGTTCGGAAATACTGTTAAATAGCTAGAATGAAGAAGCTCATTAGGGCTTCTTTTCTTTTATCTTAACTATTGAACCACTTAGACTGAGATAGAGACCAGATAGGCAACAGAGCTTGTTCTTGAAACTGACCTCTGATATAATAATTTTTGTAAGAGATGCGAGCGTCGACATCAGACAAGTCAAGTTCATAAAAAAGTAATGGGAGATAAAAATGAAAAAATTATTAGGTATTGGATTCTTGCTAGTTTCAGCTTTGATTTTGTATTTTGGTTCTGTTGGATGGCCAAATTTAGACATTAATCTTTGGTCATTGTTTCCTATTGGTTTGTTTCTCTTTTTCACTCTAGAGAATTTTTTAAAAAAAGATTACAAGGCTAGTCTGATGTGTTTGATTATTGCCTTTATCATCGCCAATGCAATTTTGGACCTTTTACCAATTTCAAGTGGCTTGGTAATTGGAGCGGGCGTACTAGCTTGCATTGGTATTGGATATCTCTTTCCTGATAAAGATAAAAAAGAAGACAAATAGAAAAGGCCTCGAGATTTCTCGAGACCCTTTTTTACTTACCAGCGTAATATTTTTGAATTCCTTTCACGATACCTGCTACAAGCTTATCTTGATAGTGGCTATCTCGAATCTGTTGATTTTCAGCGAAATTATCTATATAACCTAGCTCTAGGAGGACGGCTGGTTTAGCAGTTTCTCGAAGAACGGCAAAGCTTCTTTCCAATAAACCAGCATCTTTAGCACCAGTTTCAGCTAACAATGAAGAATGGATAGCTGCTGCGAGGCGCTTGCTTTCGCTCATACGGTCAGGATGGTTATGCCAGTATGGGTTGATTTTGCTTGGATAATCAGGTTCATCACTGTAGGAATAGGTTTGAATTCCACTAGATTTTGAGTATGCACTGCCAGTCGCATTGAAGTGAATACTGATAAAGATGTCAGAGTTAGTCTTGTTAACCATACGAGAACGTTCTGTTATGAAGTCTACATCAATATCGCTATCACGTGAAGTGAGAACTTTGTAGCCCAGTTCTTCTAACTTTTTGCGTAATTTACGATAAACCTGCATGTTGAGGTCTTTTTCAGCGACATTGTAATAGTATGCACCTGAGTCTCTTCCCCCATGTCCAGGATCTAAAAAGATGGTTTTACTGTATTGGCCTTTTACAAACCCAACTTCTTTTGAGACCTCAGAAATCCATTGACCATTTTTGTGGAACAGATGGTCTTTACCGTCAATTTTGTAAGTTCCAGAAACATAATGCCCATTATCATCTAAGTAGTAGCGGGCCTTATAAGTGTCGTCGTAAATCCACTCTTTTTTAGCCATATAACCACCAGCTTTGAGGTAATAAGCTCCAATCCATTCTTTTGATGCATACATTCCACCACGCTTCAAAAAGAACCAGCTGTTATAATTTTTATCAAATATCCATTCATTATCAGCCATAGCCCCATTGGTTTTTAGATAATAGCTTCCCGACCATTTATCGGCTAACATAGCTCCATCTTGAGCAAAAGAATACCAAGAACCGCTGATTTTTTCCCATTTGTTTTGGACAAATTTTCCAGATGCGTTCGCATAGAACCAGGTATCTTTAATTTTTACCCAGCTATTTTCAGCCATAGCACCACTATTATTAAATAGGTAGCCCTTAAATGTAGTTGAGCTCAACATGATTCCTTTTTTATCAAAGTAGTACCAAGAACCATTGACTTTCTCCCACTTGTCCTGAGAAATTTTTCCAGAGGATGTTGCATAGTACCAATTTTGGTCGATTTTTGCCCAGCCGTTTGTGGCCATAGCACCACTTTTGGTCAGTAAGTAGCTGTCAAAAGTAGTATTACTAAGCATGATTCCATCTTTGTCGAAGTAATACCAAGAATCAGCAATTTTTTCCCATTTATTCTGAGAAATTTTTCCTGAAGAACTAGCAAAGTACCACTTTCCATTGATGAAGTTCCAACCGTTCTCAGCCATTACTCCATCTTTATTGAATACATAACCATCAAAGGTTGTATTGCTTAGTCGATTTCCATCTTTGTTGAAGTAGTACCACTTTCCTTGGATTTTTTTCCAGTTGGTAACAGGTTTATTGTGTTCGTAAAAGCGCCAGTTATTATTTTCTTCCTGCCAACCTTCTTTGACTTTTTCAACTTTTTTTTCTTCTTTTTTTACTTCAGATTTCTTCTCTTCTGTAGCAGGAGTTTTTTCTTCTTTATTGTCAATTTTAGAAGAATTGTCTGTTTTTTCAACATTCTCTTTCGGTTTTTCTTGGTTTTCGATTTTTGAAGTACTTGAATGAGGAATTGTTACATTTTCTCGTACTGACTCTGCTTTATTTTCTTGAGCCTGGACCGTTGCTTGAGTGTATCCTAAAATAGATAGGGCAACTGTACTAGCGAGTATAATCTTTTTCATTTTTTGTCTCCATATATATTTTTAGCATCTTAATACTGTTCTCAACTATCAAACTGGACTTCTTCTAGTAGATAGTCGATAAAGCGTTCGCCCATCTTGGATAGGCTGGTTTTTTCATGCTGGATATAGACCAGCTCGATAGGGTCATCAATATCCAGTGGGATAGAAACAATATTGTCTCCGTTGAGGTTGCTGTTCAAAATCCCTGTTGCGATAGTGTATCCATCCAGACCAATCAAGAGGTTAAAGAGGGTGGCACGGTCGCTGACTACGATAGATTTTTTGTGGTATTCCTGCGAGAGAATCTCTTCTGAAAAGTAGAAGGAGTTGTGAGTTCCTTGATCATAGCTGAGGTAAGGGAAGTTTTCTAAATCAGATAGTTTGACCTTATCTTTCTTTGCCAGAGGATTGGTCTTGCTGACAAAGATATGGGGCTGGGCGGTAAAGAGATGATGAGCCAGCAGGTGGTTGTCATCCAGCATTTTGGTTAAAACATCACGGTTGTAGCTGTTAAAAAATAGGACACCGACCTCACTACGGAAGTTCTTGACGTCGTCGATAATCTCCCAAGTACGAGTTTCACGAAGGAAGAGCTCGTATTTCTCCATATCACTTTTCTTGAGTAGAGAAACAAAGGCATTGACTACAAAGGCATAGTGCTGGGAGGAAACGCTAAAGAGTTCGCGGTGGGCGACAGGATTTTTATAGCGTTCCTCCAGAAGCTGAGTTTGCTCGACAACCTGACGGGCATAAGAGAGAAACTCCATCCCATCACGGGTCAAGGTGATTCCCTTGGGATTGCGGATAAAGATCTCAATCCCCATTTCATTTTCCAAATCTCTCACAGCATTGGAAAGACTCGGCTGGGTGATAAAGAGCTGCTTAGCTGCCTCATTCATAGAGCCAGTTTCGACGATTTTGATAATATAATGTAATTGTTGAATTCTCATGTTTTTATTGTACCACACTTGCGTCAGAATCGCCAAAGATGATAGGAAAATCAGGGTCATTGTGTGATTCTCTTCTTGAAAAAAACACAAAATTTTGCTAGAATGAGTCTTATGAAAACATTCTATGATGTGCAGCAATTCCTCAAACGATTTGGTATTATTGTTTACATGGGAAAACGCTTATATGATATTGAACTGATGAAGTTGGAGCTCTCTCGAATTTACGATGCAGGGTTGATGGACAAATTAGACTATCTAGAAGCAGAAGCGGTTCTTCGCAGAGAGCACAAGATAGAATTGGATTATATTGAGAAAAATGGAGAAATGAACTAATGGTTACTTGGATTTTGTGGGCACTTATACTGGCAATGTTGGCGTGGATGGGCTTTAACTATCTTCGTATTCGCCGTGCGGCTAAAATTGTAGACAATGAGGAGTTTGAAGCCTTGATTCGTACGGGTCAATTGATTGATTTGCGAGACCCAGCTGAATTCCACAGAAAACATATCCTTGGTGCACGCAATATTCCTTCAAGTCAGTTGAAAACTAGTCTTGCAGCCCTTCGTAAAGATAAACCTGTCCTTCTTTACGAAAACCAACGTGCGCAACGGGTTACAAATGCAGCCCTTTATTTGAAAAAACAAGGTTTTTCTGAGATTTATATCCTTTCTTATGGATTGGATTCTTGGAAAGGGAAAGTCAAAGTCGAGAAATAAGAAAACGAGCTTGGATGTTTCCGAGCTCATTTTTTAACCACTTTTTCTTAGAAAGTCACGAATGTTTGCTAATTCTTGGGAGTTTAGGGGGCGATAGTCTCCCTCTTGAAGACTGTCATCCAAGCTCCAAGGTCCAAAATGGGTGCGTTTGAGTGAGGTCACCTTGACATCAACCGAGAGAAACATTTTCTTGACCTGATGAAATTTTCCTTCTGAAATGGTGATGGAGGCTTGGCTGTGGGAAGGACTTGCAGATAGAATCTCTAGTCTTGCAGGTTTACAGACAGTACCATCTAAAAAGACAATTCCCTTTTGAAAGGCTTGGATATGGTCAGGTGTTAGAAGTCCATTGACCTCAACTCTATAAGTCTTATCGACATGATATTGGGGATGGAGGAGTTGAAAGCCCAAGGGACCGTTATCGGTCAAGAGAAGGAGACCTGTCGTATCTCGGTCCAGTCGACCGACGGCATAGAGCTTGTCAGACTGGATGTCAGACGGAAGGAGGTCCATGACGGTTGGAAGTTTCTTGTCTTTGTTGGCTGTAACGACACCAGCAGGCTTATGAAGCATAAGATAGGTGTGCTCATAGCCTTGAATGGTTTGATCCTGAAAAAGGAGTTCCTGTAGTCCTGTATCGATATTTTGGGCTAGGGAGCGGGCTGGGCAACCATCGACGAGAATGTCCCCTTTGAGTAAGGCTTGTTTCATGGCCTTTCGGCTGATTTTTTCTTGAGCTAATAAATTATCTAAACGCATACTGTGCCTATCTTATCATAAGTCGCTTGCTTTGAAAAGGCTTGACGTGAAAAGAAAAGCAGAGTGAAAACATTTACACTTGCTTGAATTATGTTATTTACTTGAAAATATGGTATAATCGTTCAGTTAGAAAATAAATTTTGAATATTATAGAGGAAATCATGACAAAATTAAGAGAAGATATCCGTAACATTGCGATTATCGCCCACGTTGACCACGGTAAAACAACCCTCGTTGACGAATTATTGAAACAATCAGAAACGCTTGATGCACGTACTGAATTGGCAGAGCGTGCTATGGACTCAAACGATATCGAAAAAGAGCGTGGAATTACCATCCTTGCTAAAAATACAGCTGTTGCCTATAACGGAACTCGTATCAACATCATGGACACACCAGGACACGCGGACTTCGGTGGAGAAGTTGAGCGTATCATGAAAATGGTTGACGGTGTTGTCTTGGTCGTAGATGCCTACGAAGGAACAATGCCACAGACTCGTTTCGTATTGAAAAAAGCTTTAGAACAAGACCTTGTCCCAATCGTGGTTGTTAACAAAATCGACAAACCATCAGCTCGTCCAGCAGAAGTAGTGGACGAAGTCTTGGAACTTTTCATCGAGCTTGGTGCAGATGATGACCAGCTTGATTTCCCAGTAGTGTATGCTTCAGCGATCAACGGAACTTCTTCATTGTCAGATGATCCAGCTGACCAAGAAGCGACTATGGCGCCAATCTTTGACACGATTATCGACCATATTCCAGCTCCAGTAGATAACTCAGATGAGCCTTTGCAGTTCCAAGTGTCACTTTTGGACTACAACGACTTCGTTGGTCGTATCGGTATCGGTCGTGTCTTCCGTGGTACTGTTAAGGTTGGGGACCAAGTTACCCTTTCTAAACTAGATGGTACAACGAAGAACTTCCGTGTTACTAAACTCTTCGGTTTCTTTGGTTTGGAACGTCGTGAAATTCAAGAAGCTAAAGCGGGTGACTTGATTGCCGTTTCAGGTATGGAAGATATCTTTGTCGGTGAAACCATTACTCCGACAGACGCAATTGAAGCTCTTCCAATCCTACACATCGATGAGCCAACTCTTCAAATGACATTCTTGGTCAACAACTCACCATTTGCTGGTAAAGAAGGTAAATGGGTAACTTCTCGTAAGGTAGAAGAACGTTTGCAGGCAGAATTGCAAACAGACGTTTCCCTTCGTGTTGACCCAACTGATTCACCAGATAAATGGACAGTTTCAGGTCGTGGAGAATTGCACTTGTCAATCCTTATCGAAACAATGCGTCGTGAGGGATATGAACTTCAAGTATCTCGTCCAGAAGTTATCGTCAAAGAAATTGATGGTGTTAAATGTGAGCCATTTGAACGTGTTCAAATCGACACTCCAGAAGAATACCAAGGTTCTGTTATCCAAAGCCTTTCTGAACGTAAGGGTGAAATGTTGGATATGATTTCAACTGGTAATGGTCAAACTCGTTTGGTCTTCCTTGTTCCAGCGCGTGGTTTGATTGGATACTCAACTGAGTTCTTGTCAATGACTCGTGGTTACGGTATCATGAACCATACCTTTGACCAATACTTGCCATTGATTCCAGGTGAAATTGGTGGTCGTCACCGTGGTGCCCTTGTTTCTATCGATGCTGGTAAGGCTACAACTTACTCAATCATGTCTATCGAAGAACGTGGTACGATCTTTGTCAACCCAGGTACTGAGGTTTATGAAGGAATGATTATCGGTGAAAACTCTCGTGAAAATGACTTGACAGTTAACATCACTAAGGCAAAACAAATGACCAACGTCCGTTCAGCTACTAAGGACCAAACAGCTGTTATTAAGACTCCTCGTATCTTGACGCTTGAAGAGTCTCTTGAGTTCTTGAACGACGATGAGTATATGGAAGTAACGCCTGAGTCTATCCGTTTGCGTAAACAAATCCTTAACAAGGCAGAGCGTGAGAAAGCTAACAAGAAGAAAAAATCAGCTGAATAAGAGCTAGAAAGAGATAAAGATGGTTTATTTAATCATAGGACTCCTCTTATTACTACTCTATGTATTTGCGACACCACAAAGCATTAGAGGGACAGTCAATATCGTCCTTGTCGTCTTTGCTTTCGTAGCACTCTTGATTTTGCTTATGTTGTCTATCCTGCAAATTTTTCAGCTACCGACAGAATTCTTTATCGCAATCACCATGCTCTTTCTAGCATACTTTAGCTTGCGAGATATTACCCTCATGTCGGTTAGTAAAAATAAAAGAAGATAAAAAGAGAGTTTTGGCTCTCTTTTTGCTTATTAGAATGCTGAATCTGAGCATTTTCGTTTAGAATTATTTCCATAAAAATGGTAAAATAGTAAGAGTAGAAATGGAGTTCGAGACATGAAAGTAATAGATCAATTTAAAAATAAGAAAGTCCTTGTTTTAGGTTTGGCCAAGTCTGGTGAATCTGCAGCACGTTTGTTGGACAAGCTAGGTGCCATTGTGACGGTAAATGATGGGAAGCCTTTCGAGGACAATCCAGCTGCCCAAAGTTTGTTGGAAGAAGGAATCAAGGTTATCACAGGTGGCCATCCTTTGGAACTTTTGGATGAAGAGTTTGCCCTTATGGTGAAAAATCCAGGTATTCCCTACAGCAATCCCATGATTGAAAAGGCATTGACCAAGGGAATTCCAGTCTTGACTGAGGTGGAATTGGCTTACTTGATTTCAGAAGCACCGATTGTTGGTATCACAGGTTCAAATGGAAAAACAACCACAACGACTATGATTGGAGAGGTTTTGACTGCTGCTGGCCAACATGGTCTCTTATCAGGGAATATCGGCTATCCAGCTAGTCAAGTGGCCCAAACTGCGACAGACAAGGACACGCTTGTCATGGAACTTTCTTCTTTCCAACTCATGGGTGTTCAAGAATTCCATCCTGAGATTGCGGTTATTACCAACCTCATGCCAACCCATATCGACTACCACGGTTCTTTTGAGGAATATGTAGCAGCCAAGTGGAATATCCAGAACAAGATGACATCAACTGATTTCCTTGTTTTGAACTTTAACCAAGACTTGGCAAAAGAATTGGCTAGCAAAACACAAGCCACTGTTGTACCATTTTCAACACTTGAAAAGGTTGATGGTGCTTATCTGGAAGATGGTCAACTCTACTTCCGTGGAGAAGTGGTCATGGCAGCTAGCGAAATCGGAGTTCCAGGTAGCCACAATGTAGAAAATGCCCTTGCGACGATTGCTGTAGCCAAGCTTCGTGGTGTGGATAACCAAACCATTAAGGAAACTCTTTCAGCCTTTGGTGGTGTCAAACACCGTCTCCAATTTGTTGATGAAATCAAGGGTGTCAAATTCTATAATGATAGCAAGTCAACCAATATCTTGGCAACTCAAAAAGCCTTGTCAGGATTTGACAACAGCAAGGTCATCTTGATTGCAGGTGGTTTGGACCGTGGCAATGAGTTTGATGAATTGATTCCAGATATTTCTGGACTCAAAAAGATGGTCATCCTGGGTCAGTCTGCAGAACGTATCAAACGGGCAGCGGATAAGGCTGGTGTAGCTTATGTAGATGCGACTGATATTGCTGATGCGACCCGCAAGGCTTATGAGCTTGCGACTCAAGGAGACGTGGTTCTTCTCAGTCCTGCCAATGCTAGCTGGGATATGTATGCTAACTTTGAAGTACGTGGCGACCTCTTTATCGACACAGTAGCGGAGTTAAAGGAATAATATGAAAAAAATTGTCTTTACAGGTGGGGGGACTGTTGGACACGTCACCCTCAATCTTTTGTTAATGCCTAAGTTCATCGAAGATGGCTGGGAAGTCCACTATATTGGGGACAAGCGTGGTATCGAACACCAAGAAATCCTCAAGTCGGGTCTTGATGTCACCTTCCATTCTATTGCGACTGGCAAATTGCGTCGTTATTTCTCTTGGCAAAATATGCTGGACGTCTTTAAAGTTGGATGGGGAATTGTCCAATCTCTCTTTATCATGTTGAGACTTCGTCCACAAGCACTTTTTTCAAAGGGAGGCTTTGTCTCTGTGCCACCTGTTATCGCAGCCCGTGTTTCAGGAGTTCCTGTCTTTATTCACGAATCTGACCTATCTATGGGCTTGGCCAATAAAATCGCCTATAAATTTGCGACCAAGATGTATTCAACCTTTGAGCAAGCTTCAAGTTTGGCTAAGGTTGAGCATGTAGGAGCAGTGACCAAGGTTTCAGACAAAAAAAGTCCAGAACCCGATGAATTGGTGGATATTCAAACTCACTTTAATCCCAAATTGCCAACAGTATTGTTTGTTGGTGGTTCTGCAGGCGCTCGTGTCTTTAACCAATTGGTGACAGACCATAAGAAAGAACTGACAGAGCGCTACAATATTATCAATTTAACTGGAGATTCTAGCCTGAATGAGTTGAGCCAAAATCTCTTTCGTGTTGACTATGTGACCAATCTCTATCAACCCTTGATGGAATTGGCTGATATTGTTGTGACACGTGGTGGTGCCAATACGATTTTTGAGCTCTTAGCCATGGCAAAATTACATGTTATTGTGCCACTTGGTCGTGAAGCTAGTCGTGGAGACCAGATTGAAAATGCAGCTTACTTTGTAAAAAAAGGCTATGCAGAAGAGCTTCAAGAAAGCGATTTGACCTTGGACAGTTTGGAAGAGAAGCTTTCTCACTTACTAAGCCACAAGGAAGACTATCAAGCCAAGATGAAGGCTTCTAAGGAATTGAAATCTCTAGCAGATTTTTATAAACTATTGAAAAAAGATTTATCATAAGGAAAGTAAATGTCAAAAGATAAGAAAAATGAGGGCAAAGAAATCCTCGAAGAATTTAAAGAGTTATCAGAATGGCAGAAACGAAACCAAGAATATCTAAAAAAGAAGGCTGAAGAAGAGGCGGCCCTAGCTGAGGAGAAGGAAAAGGAAAGACAAGCTCGAATGGCTTCAAAATCTGAAAAGTCAGATGAAACCAAGGACCAAGAGAGTAAATCTGATCCAAAAGACTCAAAATCAGCCAAGGAAGATGCAAAAGAAAAAGCAGAAGAGTCAGAAGACGTCAAAAAAGAAGTAGCCAAAGAAGAACCAAAGTCTAAAAAGACAGAGAAAGAGGATAAACGGGATAAAAAAATAGAGAAAAAGCCTGTAAAGGAAAAACCGGTCAAACCGAAAATTCCAGGAGTCCATATCTGGCGGGCTATCTCGATTTTGTTTCTCAGTCTGCTTTTATTGGTTGTCTCTGCATACTTGCTCAGTCCTTATGCGACCATGAAGGATATTCGTGTTGAGGGCACAGTGCAAACTACAGCTGATGATATTCGACAGGCTTCAGGCATTCAGGATTCGGATTATACGATTAACCTTCTGCTAGATAAGACAAAATATGAAGAGCAGATTAAGTCTAATTATTGGGTTGAATCAGCTCAACTTGTTTATCAATTTCCAACCAAGTTTACTATCAAGGTTAAGGAATACGATATTGTGGCCTACTATGTTTCTGGAGAAAGCCATTATCCAATCCTTTCAAGCGGTCAGCTAGAGACCAGTTCTGTGAGCTTGGTCAGTCTGCCAGAAACTTATATATCAGTTCTCTTTAATGACAGCGAGCAAATCAAGACTTTTGTCTCAGAACTTGCTCAAATTAGCCCAGAACTCAAGGCTGCTATCCAAAAAGTGGAATTAGCTCCAAGCGAGGTGACTTCCGATTTAATTCGATTGACCATGAATGATTCGGACGAAGTCTTGGTTCCTCTATCTGAAATGAGTAAGAAATTGCCATATTACAGTAAGATTAAGCCTCAATTGTCAGAACCAAGTGTGATTGACATGGAAGCTGGAATTTACAGCTACACTGTAGCGGATAAATTAATTATGGAGGCTGAGGAAAAAGCCAAACAAGAGGCTAAAGAAGCTGAGAAGAAGCAGAAAGAGGAAGAGAAGAAAAGACTGGAAGAACAGCAGAATAAATTGGAAGAAGAGAAGAAAAAGCTGGAGGAAGAGAGCAATCGAAATCAAACAAATCAGCGTTCATCGCGTCGCTAGGTTTAGCTTTTCTTCTATAGCTCTTTAGTTGCCATGGTAAGTGTCTAGAGTTTTGAGAAATACAGAAAGCATATAATTACATGTTCAACCTTTCTGTGTATCTGCATTTATTTATATGTGATTTTGGAATTTCTCAAAATCGCGACACATACGTGACCATGTTTTTACTTGACAAGTGCTAGTAGAAATAATAGAATAGTAAAAAACCTTTAAAGCAGTCCAGAGAGGCAGCTAAGGTTAGACGGTGAAAGGGTGGAGACTACCCATTTTTCGTGGAACCTTGCTGTTGGCAGGTTCCTTTTTTCGTGGTTTCTGTTGCCCAGACTCTCTCACTAGCAAAGGTAAAAGGAGAAACCTATGCGAGAACATCGTCCAGTCATTGCTCTTGATTTTCCTAGTTTTGAGGCGGTCAAGGAATTTTTAGCTCTTTTCCCAGCAGAAGAAAGCCTTTATCTTAAGGTAGGGATGGAGCTCTATTACGCAACGGGGCCTGAGATTGTGTCCTACTTGAAAGGCCTGGGTCACAGTGTCTTTTTGGATCTCAAGCTGCATGACATTCCCAATACAGTAAAATCAGCCATGAAGGTTCTGTCTCAGCTTGGTGTGGATATGACTAATGTTCATGCTGCTGGCGGTGTAGAGATGATGAAGGCTGCGCGTGAAGGTCTTGGAAGTCAAGCCAAATTGATTGCTGTCACTCAGTTGACCTCAACGTCGGAAGCTCAGATGCAGGATTTTCAAAATATTCAAACCAGCCTGCAAGAGTCTGTCATTCACTATGCTAAGAAGACAGCTCAAGCTGGCTTGGATGGTGTCGTTTGCTCAGCTCAGGAAGTAGAACTCATCAAGCAGGCTACCAAACCAGATTTTATCTGTTTAACGCCAGGAATTCGTCCACAGGGAGCTGCGGTTGGAGACCAAAAACGCGTGATGACGCCAGCGGATGCCTATCAAATCGGTAGTGACTATATCGTGGTGGGACGTCCCATTACCCAAGCTGAGGATCCTGTTGCAGCTTATCATGCCATCAAGGATGAATGGACACAGGACTGGAATTAAAGAACTAGATTATAAAAATAAAAGGAGAATACCATGACACTTGCTAAAGATATCGCTAGCCACCTATTGAAAATTCAAGCCGTTTACCTCAAACCAGAGGAGCCTTTCACTTGGGCATCTGGTATCAAGTCACCGATTTACACTGATAATCGTGTGACACTAGCCTATCCAGAAACTCGTACCCTAATTGAAAATGGCTTTGTGGAAGCTATTAAAGAAGCCTTTCCAGAGGTAGAAGTCATTGCAGGAACTGCAACAGCAGGGATTCCACACGGAGCTATTATTGCTGACAAGATGAATCTGCCATTTGCCTACATCCGTAGCAAACCAAAAGACCACGGAGCTGGTAACCAAATCGAAGGTCGCGTAGCTCAGGGGCAAAAAATGGTAGTGGTTGAAGACCTGATTTCAACAGGTGGTTCTGTTCTTGAAGCTGTAGCAGCTGCTAAACGAGAAGGAGCAGATGTGCTTGGAGTTGTAGCGATTTTCAGTTACCAATTGCCAAAAGCAGATAAGAATTTTGCAGATGCCGGTGTCAAACTTGTGACGCTTTCTAACTACAGTGAACTCATTCACTTAGCCCAAGAAGAAGGATATATCACCCCAGAAGGACTCGACCTTCTAAAACGCTTTAAAGAAGACCAAGAAAATTGGCAAAATGCCTAAAACATAGAAAATCAGGTAGTCACTAGGATTACCTGATTTCTTTTTGTGATGTTATTGGATCTGATACTCAATGAAAATCAAAGAGCAAATTAGGAAGCTAGCCGCAAGTTGCTCAAAGCACGGCTTTGAGGTTGTAGATAAGACTGACGAAGTCAGCTCAAAATACTGTTTTGAGGTTGCAGATGGAAGCTGATGTAGTTTGAAGAGTATTACTTGGCTTATATTGTGAACAATGGTAGGGAGGGTAGATAACGTAGATATTATGACATAAGAATAAATATTAGAACTAGATAAATGTGTTACGAATATTAGAATCGGGAGTTTCTTCGATAAATTCAACGATATCATTTGGAAGACAATCTAAAATCCGACATAGCTTTTCTAAAGTTAGTAAAGTTATGTTTTTATTTTTCTTTAGGCTGTCAAGAGTTTTATTATCAACTCCGGATTTTAATAACTTGTATTGAGAAACTTCTTTTTTCTTCATTGTAGCCCAGAGTGGGTTAAAACTGATTATCGTCATCAACTCCTTTTACTTAATTATAAGAAAAAAGTATCTGACTTCATATTGTGTATATATCCACAATATGATAAAATAACAAGGAAAGGAGACTTATGGATGAATAAGAATGATATTATTTCTCAAGAGGAGAATGAGTTAGATTATTTTTTAGGAATTATTTCGGATGAATCTAAGTCAGATTTGTTTGATGAATGGACTATTTGGGAAGCCTATGTAAAAGGGAGGTTGCCAAATAAACATTGGTCTGAAGTTTTTGATAATGGTGCATACCATTCACTTGATGTCATTACTGCAGAAGGCAAAAAATATGAATATTATCCTATCGCTAATCCGCAATCATACCAGACTGTTTTACAAGAATATCTTTCGACAATAGAAGAGCCTAAACGTAGTAGAAACTTAATAGTTGAAGCTGCTATTTGGTCTAAAAGAGTAGAAGATCTGACTAAGTATTTTTATATAGTAGATGGAAAACATGTTTCTCTTATCAACCCGAAATTAAGTGTTTTGGGATGGATTTTTAGAATTTTAGGTTCATTGTTCTTAGTTGCTTATATAGATAGACTTGGTGAATTTTCTAGTTCTGGTTTAGGAATCTTAAGTAAACCTTTTGAATACTCCCTTTGGGTGGGAGCATGGGTTCTGCTATGGTCTCCAATTTATTTTGCTTATCAACGAGTGAAGCATGAAAAACCAATAGCAGATCAAGTAAAAAAACATAAGGATGAAGTTGCTCAAGCTAGAAACTATTGTATGGAGAAATTGAATAGTATTCCATTTGTTTATGCAAGGCAACAAGCAGGGTTAGATATTCATTTTGATGCTTTTGCTTATATGGTTAATGTAATTGATCAAGGTAGAGCCTATGACTTAGGACAAGCGCAAAATATGTATGAAGACATGATGAGGACAGAGCAATTAAATTATCAGTTTCAAGAATTACAAAGAAAAGTTGATTACAATAACAAAATGACAACAATTAATACATTTACAAATTTAATGAAATAATAGATTAGGAGAAATAAGATGTTTGGAAAACCGAAATATGAAAGTGATATTGATAAAACAGTTAGAGATATGTGGTGGGGTTTTGCCATTTTTATAACTGTAATGTACTTTTTAGTCAAAGCAACTTATTATATCGCATTGCCGTTTTATACTTTATTTACTCATTTGTTTGAAGAAAAAGTCCAACAGAAAGAATATCTAAACTGGATGCGATTTTTACCTTTGACTTGGTTTATGAGTGGAGAGACCAAAGAAATGAGACGAGCTGCTGTGAGCTGTACTATACTGCCGATTTCGCTACCTTTATTTTTAATTTTTAATTATCTATATAGTATTAAAGTAATTGACGATAGCTTTTCCATTTTTATTTTGATTTTATTTACATGTAGCCTAGGAGGCATTATAGGTACTGTTAGAAATTATCGTTTTTCTAAAAAATATATTAGATAGTGTAAGTATGTAAAAATATAATCAGTGAAAAGTCAGGAAAATAAAGATGGATAGACAAAATACTAATGAAAAAAAGACTTTGAAAAAAGGTAGAAGAGGTTGGGTAATCTCAGCAGCAATTGTCGCGCTTTTAGGAATTTCAGCTGGAAAAATTGTGTTGCAAAATCAATCGAGTCAAAATCAAGGACAATGTGAAAGTGTTACCGTTTCATACTCTTCTTCAAAAGAAAAAGAATACACAACAACTGATACTATTAGAGAAACAGAGAAGAGTTTTCTACCTAAAGTAGATGCCAAAGAGGAATTGTCTAAAGCATTTGTAGCTACTAAAAAAGTTGGTGCTGAAGATTCGATTAAATCTCTCGATAAATCATATGAAAAATTATCAGAAATAACGAAGGTAGAGGAAAAGCTTAAGTCACAGGTAAGAACTGAGGGTGAAGACGCAGTTGAGCAAGTTTCTAAATTAGAAGTAGCGAATAAAGATAATAAAATATTGGAAAAATCTGCTAACCTAACTGAAAAAGTTAAAATAGAAAAATCAACATCAGAAAAAGGGAAACTGGTTGTTCAATCAGAACTGCCATCACTTGTAGTTACAGATGACAAAGGTATTTCAGCTGTTCAACCTAAACTGCCTGAATTGGTAATTATCGAAAAAGGAACTCCTGAAGTTCAGCCTGCATTGCCTGAAGCTAAACCAGAAAAAGATAAGGTCTTAGATAAAAAGGAAGATAAAAAAGAAGTTGAATCGAAAGTGAAAACTCCAATTGTTCCTGAAAACAAAGATCAAACAACTGGTACTTCAACTAAAGAAGAAAAAACTTTAGATGAGAAAACAGAAAAAGTTGATGTTAAACCAACTGAAAGTGCTCCAGCAGATAAAGGTCAAACATCTGGAGGTATTTCTAATAAAGTAGTTGGTGAAACAACAAGAGAAGAAGTTATTAAACCAGCTATTCCAGGAACTCCTGAAGTTCCAGCTCAACCAGCAGAAAATGGTAAGCCTGCTGTTGAAGCTAAACCTGCTGTCCCAGCTCAGCCTGAAGTTAAAAAAGTTGTAACTACTCGAACTGAAGTAGAAACTTCTGTAATTGAACCTGGAGTCCAACATATCCCAGATGCAAATCTTAATGTTGGTGAAACTCAAGTTGTTCAAGAAGGTGTTGCAGGAAAAACAGAAACAACTTACACAATTACCATTGAAAATGGTGTAGAAGTTAGTCGTGTAGCAACAGGAACTCAAACAACTCCTGCAGTTGATAAAGTTATCCATGTTGGTACTAAAACTTCTAAAGAAGTGGTTCGTACTACAAAAGAAGAGGTGGTTCGCACTCCTATTCTTCCTGGTACAGAATACGTTCCAGATGAAAACTTAGATGCTGGAGTAGAAAAAGAGGTAGAAGCCGGACAAAATGGTGAAAAACTTGAAGTTTTCACTGTAACACTTGAAGGTGGTGTTGAAACTGGTCGTACTCTTGTTTCATCTACTCAAAAAGAGGCAAAAAATAGAGTTGTTCATGTCGGAACAAAAGTTGCTAAGAAAAATATTGAAACTGTAACTCGTGAAATTCACAAAATTGAACATAAAGTTACAAGTAATACAAACCCAGATCTTCCTAAAGGTGAGAAAAAAGTAATTCAAGCTGGTAAGGATGGTTCTTATGAACTTGTTACTACAGTTGTAACCACTCCAGATGGTACGGAAGTTTCTCGTGATGAAAAACGAGAAAATGAAGTTCCTGCAGTTGATGAAATTGTAGAAATCGGAACTGGTGAAAACATTGAAACAAGTCGCACTTCTCGAACAGTTGAAGTAAATTACGAAACTGAAGAAGTTAAAGACGAGACCCTTAATGAAGGTAAACGTGTAGTTGAAACAAAAGGTCAAAAAGGATTTTATACAGAAACTACAATTGTTTATGATGATGGTCGTTCTTCCGTAGTTAAAAGTGATGAAGTTAAACCGGTTAAAGAGGTTGTTCGAGTTGGAACTCATAAAGTTTTAACAGAAAATAAAACTCGAGTTGAACGCAAAGCTGGTGAAAACTTCAAGATTGTTGAAGTTAAAAGCGACAAACTCTTCTCTGACCAACGAGTTGTTAAAACTAAAGGTAAAAACGGTGAAATCATCGAAAACTACAAAGACTACTATGAAGATGGTAAACTTGTTAAGAGTGAGCTAATCAATACTGAAACTGTTCCAGCAGTGAATGAAGTAGTCGAAGTTGGAACTAAAGATCGTTACACTTATGCTAACGAAGATAAAGTTCTTACCGCTGAAGGTGAAAAACGAGTTGCTGATCCTGAACTTTTTGAAGGTGATGAACGAGTTGAAGATGCGGTAAATGGTAAAGAAACTTACAAAGTTAAGTATCTAAATGATGAGTATCAAAACCGTACCGAAGTAAGTCGTGAACTTATCAACACAGTTCCAGCTAAACAAAAAGTTGTTCATTATGGAACTAAGAAATTGATGTCTGAAGTTACTGAAGAAGAAACTGAAACAATTTCACACGGTTCTCGTACTGAAAATGATTCTAACCTTTTCGAAGGTGAAACTCGTACTGAAAACGGACGTGATGGATTCAAACGTTATCGTAAAGTTATTTCAGTAAACAATAAAACTGGTGAACGAACTGTTAAAAATCGTGAGCTAGTTGAAATTCAAGATGCAGTTGACACAATCACCTTTAATGGTACTAAGAAAAAACGTGTCGCTGACCCAACAGATGTTGTAGTTCCAACAAGTGATGAAAACTATGACATTGATGGCACTTGGAAAGACGTTAAGAGCCTAGGTGAAAATGGTTTGGATCCAAACAATGAAGATCACCGTAGTGCTAAGTATCTACACGACAATCTTTCTCAAGCTGATAAAGACCGTGTGGCGGTTGATACAACAGATGATGAAGATGAACTTCCTCGAGACAGTGGACTTATCTCAGTTTGGAAAGCATCTCGCCTCTCTCAAGCAGAACTTGATAAGCTTGAACAAATCGTAGATAATCGTAAACTTAATGAACACTTCATGGAACTTCTTAACGAAGAACGTACTCGTAAAGGATTGACTCCTGCAACAATCGCAGCAGATGATAGCGAACTAACTCGAGTTGCCAATATTCGTGCAAATGAAATGGCAGATCATGGTTCATTGCGTTACCAAGGTAAGAAGGAAGGTAAGCACAAACGTCCGGACGGCTCTCGTTGGTCAACTGCTTATGATCCAGAGTTCTATAAACAAACAAATGCAATGACTGAAAATACAGCAGAAACAACATCTGTTTGGGATATTGTAAGTCTTACAAATGAAAAAGCGTTAGCTCACTACTTCTATACTGTATGGAAACACTCACCAGGTCACTATGCAGCTATGATGATGGGTGATGGTTATAGCCCAGCAAACAAGAATGTACAATTCCGTGTTGCTCTTGGGTTCGCAAATCATTCATTGACTTCTGATAATCCAACAAACGTTGTTGCAATAATGGAAATTGCATCTATGATGGACTAGATAAAAAACGAACAAGATAGAGATTCTGATTATCAGAATCTCTATCTTGTTCGTTTTGTTTTTTAAAACTTAGTCAACTTTTCCGCCCTCAACAACCAGGTCATCTGCTTTAGCAGCATCACCGTAGGTTGGGTGAAGTGTTTTTTCATAGGCCTTGTGGAAGAAGTTTTCCTTACCTAATTTTTCAATATCTTTATTGATGAAGTCTAGCAATTCTTGGTTGCCTTTTTGAACTGCTGCCGCAATGGTATCTGGATTACCGAGGGAAGTAATTCCTACTTCAAATCCTTTATTTTCAAGCGCCCAAGCTAGGACTTCAGTATTGTCAGTTGAAAAGGCATCTCCACGTCCGTCAAGAAGAGCTTGGTAGGCATCGCTATATTGGTCGTATTTTTGGAGTTTTACTTCTGGGTGATTTTTCTCAAAATAAGTTTCAGCGGTCGTTCCTTTTGTGACAATCAAGGTTTTACCTTCAAGTTGTTTGACGTCTGTAATGAGACCAGTCTTAGGTGATACGACACCCAGAGAGACTTTCATATATGGAAGGGCAAAATCAACTTGTTTCTTGCGTTCGTCAGTCACTGTAAAGTTGGCAAGGGTAATATCCACCTTGTTTGAAATCAAGTATTCAGCACGGTTGGCAGCGTCGACTGAAACGTACTTAACCTTGACACCAAGGTCTTGTGCTAATTGGTTCCCGAGCTCAATATCGTAACCTTTGTAAGAACCATCATTGTCAACGTAACCAAACGGTTTCTTGTCTCCAAATACGGCGATTCGTAGCTCACCGCTTTTTTTGATTTCATCGATTGTGCGAGCCTTGGCAGTTGTTTTACCTGACGATGAACCAGCATTTCCACCTGAGCTACAAGCTGTGACAAAGATAAGGGCAAAGGCAAGTGCCAAAACAGTTAAGAGTGGTTTGATTAGTTTCATAAAAATCTCCTTTTTCGTTATAAGTATGAGCCAAATTGGCTAAAGTCAAAGACGTTTAAAAATTCCTGGGCTCGTTTGGTTTGAGGATCGGTAAAGAAGGATTGAGCCGTTCCTTCTTCAGCGATTTTCCCTTGGTCTAGGAAGATGATGCGGTCTGCAATAGCTTGGGCAAACTGCATTTCGTGGGTTACTAAAATCAAGGTACGGCCTTCTTGGGCCAAGTCATTGATAAGTTCCAGAACCTCACGCACCATTTCTGGATCCAGCGAAGCAGTCACTTCGTCAAAGAGGATAATTTCTGGGTGCATGAGGAGGGCACGGACAATTGCAACCCTTTGCTTCTGTCCACCAGATAATTGACGCGCAAAGCTATGTTGTTTTTCTAGCAAACCGACACGCTCCAGTAGTTGCAGAGCTTCTTCCGTTACTTCTTTCTTGTCGCGACCTTGAGCCTTGATAGGACCTAGGATGAGGTTTTGTAGGACATCCAGATGGGGAAAGAGTTCATAACTTTGAAAGACCATGCCAATCTTTTGGCGAACTAGGTGAAAGTCTTTTTTATTTTCAACGATAGACTGACCATCCAGCAGGATATCTCCACCTTGAATACTTTCTAAGCCGTTGAGACAACGAAGGAGGGTACTTTTCCCACAACCAGAGGGTCCTAGAATGACGACAACTTCCCCTTTATTGATTTGTAGGGATAGACCTTGGAGGATGGGATTGTCTCCGAAGGATTTTTTGAGTTCCTTGATTTCTAAGATAGTTTCAGACATTTAGTTCCTCCAATGTTTTTCTAGGTGAGTGGATAGTTTGGAAATAGGAAAGCAGACTGCGAAATACAAGACCAGAATGGTTCCATAAATCCAAAAGGAAGCGGTTGGGATAGTCAAGCGATTGCTATCGATGATTTGCTGTCCAACCTTGGTCACTTCAACTACCCCAATCAAGACAACCAAGGAAGTGGTTTTGATCATCCGAGTGACAAGGTTGATGGCTTGTGGTAGCAATCTTCTCAAGACCTGTGGGATGATGATGTGGTAGTAAAGTTGAACATTTGTCAAACCTAGTGCCTGTCCACTTTCAAACTGATGCTTAGGGAGGGAAGTGATGGCTCCACGGACCAAGTCCCCCATTTCAGCTGTTCCCCAGAGGGTAAAAACGATAATAGCTGAAGTCTCACCTGAGATATTAATATTAAAGTTTCGAGCCAAGCCGAAATAAACGATAAAGAGCAACACCAGCTGGGGCATGATACGGATAAATTCCAGATACAATCGTGTTAAAAATCGTATGATTCTAGAATGGGAGGTCATGATGATTCCCATGACTGTTCCGAACATCATGGATAAGAGGACAGACAGGATAGAAATGCCAATTGTGACACCTAATCCCTGTAAGATTCTCAGGAGATTATTTCCCTGAAAGAGTACTTGGATTCCCGAATCCTGCATGGCGGAGCCTCCTTTCTATCCAGCTAAAGACTAGTGAGATGGGTAGAAGCATCATCAGATAAGCAACTACCAACATAGTTAGCGCAATGTCTGTCTCATAGTAGAGCCCAATCAAGTCCTTGGCGACGTACATGAGGTCGGCCAAAGCTACTGCTGAGAAAACAGAGGTTTCCTTGATGAGGAAAATGACATTGGCACTAAAAGACGGTAGGGCCACCGCTGTTGCTTGCGGAAGAACCACATAGCGAAAGACCTGTAGAGGTGTCAGACCGATTGCTAATCCAATCTCCTGCTGGGTTTGACTGACGGATTCCAGCCCACTTCGGAAAGATTCTGCCATATAGGAGCCTCCTAAAAAGACCAGTCCTAAAGTGGCACAGACTTCTGAAGATAGGACAATCCCGATTCGGGGAAGACCGAAGTAGAGAAAGAAGAGTTGAATCAAAAGGGGCGTATTACGTGACAATTCAATGTAGGCTGTCGCTACTTGCGCCAGAACAGGGATTCGATAATGTCGGATGATACTAACGATTAAACCGAGCAGAAAGGATCCCAAAATTCCCCAAACTGCAATATGCAAGGTCAGAAAGAATGCCTTTTGATATAGTGGTAGATATTGTTCAACAATGGACCAATCCAAAAATAGAACCTCCCATCTAGAAATAATACAGTTATTGTAGCACTTAAAATCTCCTTTGAATAATATGTATTTTTTATTGCTGTTATAGGGATTTTTTATCATAGTCCTAGAATTTCTGAAATTTTCAAACAAAATATTTGAAAAATTTTGAAAAAAGAGTTAAGATATTTTTGTAATATACAAAGTAAACGCTTACTTATTAAGGAGGGCATTTTATGTCATACAAAACAAGCAATGCAGAAGGTCATGTAGATTTCATCAATACCTATGATTTGGAGCCAATGGCGCAACAAGTTATTCCTAAAGCAGCATTTGGCTATATCGCTAGTGGGGCGGAAGATACCTTTACTTTACGTGAGAATATTCGTGCCTTTAACCACAAACTCATCGTTCCTCATACTCTTTGTGATGTTGAAAATCCAAGTACAGAGATTGAATTTGCAGGTGAAAAATTGTCTTCACCAATCATTATGGCGCCTGTTGCAGCTCATAAATTAGCAAACGAACAGGGTGAAGTGGCGACTGCGCGTGGTGTGCATGAGTTTGGGTCCCTCTATACAACCAGTTCTTACTCTACTGTCGATCTTCCAGAAATTACAGAAGCCCTTCAAGGGACACCTCACTGGTTCCAATTTTACTTTAGTAAGGATGACGGTATCAACCGCCATATCATGGACCGTGTGAAGGCTGAAGGTTATAAAGCGATTGTCTTGACAGCAGATGCGACTGTAGGAGGTAATCGTGAGGTGGACAAGCGTAATGGTTTTGTCTTCCCAGTTGGCATGCCGATTGTTGAGGAATATCTACCAGAAGGTGCTGGTAAATCAATGGACTTTGTTTACAAATCAGCTAAACAACGCTTGTCTCCACGTGATGTAGAATTTATCGCTGAATACTCAGGACTTCCTGTTTATGTCAAGGGACCACAATGCCGTGAGGACGTTGAACGTTCGCTTGCTGCGGGAGCTTCTGGTATCTGGGTAACCAACCACGGTGGCCGCCAAATCGACGGTGGACCAGCTGCCTTTGACTCACTTCAAGAAGTAGCAGAAGCAGTTGACAAACGTGTGCCAATCGTCTTTGACTCAGGTATTCGTCGTGGTCAACACGTCTTTAAAGCCTTGGCTTCAGGAGCAGACTTGGTAGCTATTGGTCGCCCTGTCATCTATGGTTTGGCTCTCGGTGGTAGTGTTGGTGTACGTCAAGTCTTTGAACACTTGAATGCAGAATTGAAGACAGTTATGCAATTATCTGGAACTCAGACTATTGAAGATGTCAAACACTTCAAACTCCGTCACAACCCATACAACCCAACCTTCCCAGTTGACCCACGCGACTTAAAATTGTATTGATAAAAGAGATTGCCTCCACTTGATGTGGAGGTTTTTCTTCGTCTATAGGAAGAATAAATCACCATTAAAAACTATATAAATATATTTTCTAATCAAATATCTTGCTAGGGCTTTCATTTTTTGCTATACTGGTGCAGTAATTAAATAACAAAGACATTTGGGGTGCTTTAAGCTGAGATGATACCCATTGAACCTGATACAGTTAAGACTGGCGAAGGGAAATGTGAACAGTTTTTTTCGTATGGCGAAATGAACGATCGAATCTTGTAAGTCAACTCTAATTCTTGATTGTAATTGGAGTTTTTTTGTTTATATAAGCTGGATGAATGTGGTACAAAGCATTTAGATAGCTCTTCTTGAACGCCCTTGATTTTCTTTAAAAAGGTCAAGTAAAACTAGGATTTTCTTGATGTTTTGTTGATTACGAACGAGTAAAGAGAGGAAAAGTAAATATGGAAACACAAGACTATGCATTTGAGCCAGGTTTGACTGTTGGAGAATTATTAAAAAGCAATCAGAAGGATTGGCAGGCTGCAATCAATCATCGTTTTGTTAAGGAACTTTTTGCGGGGACAATTGAGAATAAGGTCTTAAAAGACTACCTAATTCAAGATTATCACTTCTTTGATGCCTTTTTATCCATGCTGGGTGCCTGCGTAGCCCACGCAGACCAGCTTGAATCCAAGCTTCGTTTTGCCAAGCAACTAGGCTTTCTTGAAGCAGATGAAGACGGTTATTTCCAGAAGGCTTTCAAAGAGTTAAAAGTATCTGAGAATGACTATTTGGAAGTGACCTTGCATCCTGTAACAAAAGCCTTTCAGGATCTTATGTATTCGGCAGTGGCTTCATCAGATTATGCCCATCTTTTGGTCATGCTGGTTATTGCAGAAGGTCTCTATTTAGACTGGGGTTCTAAAGATTTGGCTCTACCTGAAGCCTATATTCATTCGGAATGGATCAATCTCCACAGAGGACCTTTATTTGCAGAATGGGTTCAATTTCTGGTTGACGAACTTAATCGTGTCGGAAAAGGTCGAGAAGATTTGACAGAACTTCAGCAACGCTGGAATCAAGCGGTCGTTTTAGAATTAGCCTTTTTTGATATTGGTTATGACGCCTAGAGAAAGTTTAGGATATTTACAAATTTGATGAGGTAAATTATTCAATGTAAATAAAAAAATTTCTTAACGAAAGATAGAGATAAATCGAAATCAGTAGATCGTATAAAGTGAAAAGGAAGGATTTCAATATGACAAGTTTAAAATTATTAAAAGAAAAAGCACCTTTGGTCATTTGCATCACCAATGATGTAGTAAAAAATTTCACAGCAAATGGATTAGTAGCACTGGGTGCATCACCAGCTATGAGTGAGTTTCCTGCAGATTTAGAGGATTTGTTAAAGTATGCTGGTGGTTTATTAATAAACATAGGAACATTGACAGATGAAAATTGGAAATTATACCAAGCTGCTCTGAAAATTGCAGAGAAATATAATGTTCCAGCAGTTTTAGATCCTGTAGCCTGTGGAGCAGGAGAATATAGAAAAAAAGTAGCAGATGATCTAATCAACAATTATAAACTAGCAGCGATTAGGGGAAATGCTGGCGAGATTGCCTCTTTAGTAGGGATAAATGTGGCATCTAAAGGAGTAGACAGTGCGGGAGTAGATAATATTGACGAAATTGCTCTAGCAGCAAATGAGAAGTTCAATATTCCAATAGTAGTAACAGGTGAAGTGGATGCTATTGCGGTAAATGGAGAAGTGGTAACGATTCATAATGGTAGTGCCATGATGCCAAAAGTTATTGGGACAGGATGCTTATTAGGTGCTGTAGTAGCAAGCTTTATCGGACTAGAAAAAGGTCAAGAATTGAAATCATTAGAAACAGCAATGTTGGTTTACAATATCGCTGGAGAAATGGCAGAAAAACGTCCAAATGGACATCTTCCTGGAACATTTAAAGTTGAATTTATAAATGCCTTATACGAGATTACAGACGAAGATGTAAAGGAATTCAAAAGAGTGAAGTAAGATGTTTCATAAAGAATTACTAAAACTATATTTTATTTGTGGAACGACTACTTGCCAAGGAAAAGATCTATATACGGTCGTTGAGGAGGCCTTAAAAGGTGGTATAACCTTATTTCAATTTCGTGAAAAAGGTGAGGGAGCCTTAGAAGGTAAAGAAAAAGTCGAATTAGCAATTAAACTACAGGATCTTTGTAAAAAATACAATGTGCCGTTTATTGTTAATGATGATATTGATTTGGCAATGGAAATTGACGCTGATGGCGTACATGTAGGACAAGATGACCTTGGAGTTGATGAAATTAGAAAATTGATGCCAGATAAAATAATTGGTCTTTCTATAAAAAACGAGAAAGAATTTCAACAATCAAAAGTTGAATATGTCGATTATGTTGGTGTTGGTCCTGTATTTGATACCCAGTCAAAGGATGATGCTGGTGGTGCTATAGGTTATGAAGGTCTTAAATTGATGAGAAAACTATTGCCACAAATGCCCTTAGTTGCAATTGGTGGGATACAGACGCAACATATTAAAGACATTATGAAGACCAATATGGATGGTGTTTCAATCATTTCAGCAATATCGTATGCAAAAAATATAGAAAAAACTGTTCGGGAAATGAGTGAACAATAGAATAGGTATCGATCTAACCAAAGAAAGATCTGCTGTATTTCCAGTTCAATTTCTTGAACTGGAAAAAATCGTTTGTTATAATATTTATATAATTAAATAATAAAGACATTTGGGGTGCTTTAGGCTGAGATGATACCCATTGAACCTGATACAGTTAAGACTGGCGAAGGGAAATGTGAAATGGTTTTGTATTTATAGAAACTAACCATCTAATCTTGTAAGCTGAACTCTAATTCCTATCTGTAATTAGAGTTTTTTCTTTTACGAAACTGGATGAAGATGATACAAAGCATTTAGGTAAATCTCCTTGAATGCCCCACTTTTCTTTAAAAAAGGAGTTTTTTATGTTGAAAAAATGGCAGTTAAAAGATGTTATTTTACTTGCTTTCTTGTCTATCTTTTTTGGTGGCGTTTTTGTAGGATCCGGCTATCTGTTTGATATCCTCACTCTGATTTTAGCCCCTCTTGGCTTGCAGGCCTTTGCCAATGAAATCCTCTTTGGTCTCTGGTGTATGGCTGCGCCCATTGCTGCCATCTTTGTTCCAAGAGTGGGAAGCGCAACGATTGGTGAAGTGCTAGCTGCGCTTGCTGAAGTCCTTTATGGTAGCCAATTCGGTCTAGGTGCTCTTTTGTCTGGCTTGGTTCAAGGTTTGGGAAGTGAACTTGGTTTTATCGTAACCAAGAATCGCTATGAAAGTTGGCTCTCTCTAACTGCTAATAGTATTGGGATTACGCTTGTTAGCTTTGTCTATGAGTACATTAAGTTAGGTTACTACGCCTTCTCCCTTCCTTTTGTCCTTTCCTTGTTTGTAGTACGTTTTATTTCCGTCTTTTTCTTCTGTACCATCTTGGTTCGTGCCATTGTCAAACTTTATCATCAGTTTGCAGCTGGGGGCAAGGCATAGATGGGGCTGGAACTACGAGCGATTCAGTCCCCAATCTTCTCTGAGCCGCTTGATTTTACTTTTCATGCGCAAGCCTTTACCTTGTTAGTTGGGAGTAGTGGTTCAGGAAAATCTAGTCTCTTTCAAATGATTACCCAAGTCAGTTCTCTTCCCTATAGCGGTCAAGTCCTGATAAATGGGAGCGAGGTAAGTCAGCTTTCTATCATCGAACGTGTCCAGACGGTTGGTATTCTCTTTCAAAATCCCAATCATCAATTTACCATGGAGAACTTGTTTGAGGAGCTGATTTTTACCTTGGAGAATACTGGGCATCCCGTTCAGGAAATTGATTCAAAAATAGCAGAGGTGGTTCGACAATGTCGCTGTGAGAAAATCTTGCACCGTCCAATTCATCACTTATCAGGTGGGGAAAAGCAAAAGGCTGCACTGGCTGTTCTCTTTGCTATGAATCCTAGGGTCTATCTCTTGGATGAGCCCTTCGCTTCCATTGACCGCAAGAGCAGAATCGAGATATTGGAGATTCTAAAAGAGTTAGCCTCTAATGGGAAGGCAGTCATCCTGTGCGACCATGATTTATCTGATTATGAAGCCTATATCGACCATATGGTGGAGCTAAGAGATGGACAACTAAGGGAAGTGTTTCAAATCCCTACCTCTGAGATGAAACAGGTTGCTTCAAAGGAAGTTGCTTCTAGCTCAGAACTATTCCATATGGAGCGTGTGACTTGTGAGCTGGATCATCGTCCCCTTTTTTCAATTGCGGATTTTACATTTTACCAAGGAATTTCCTGTATCTTGGGTGACAATGGTGTCGGGAAATCAACCCTCTTTCGGTCTATTCTTCAATTTCAAAAGTATAAAGGACAAATTACTTGGAAGGGGACAGTCCTGAAAAAGAAAAAGAGTTTGTATCGTGACCTGACGGGTGTTGTTCAGGAAGCTGAGAAACAGTTTATCCGAGTCAGTCTGCGAGAGGAACTTCAATTAGATGGACCTGATTCTGAAAGAAATCAGCGAATTTTCCAAGCTTTAGAATATTTTGATCTGGAGCAGGCACTCGATAAGAGCCCCTATCAACTAAGTGGTGGTCAGCAAAAGATTCTTCAGCTCTTGACCATCTTGACCAGCAAGGCTTCTGTGATTTTACTAGATGAACCTTTTGCAGGTTTGGATGATAGAGCTTGCCATTATTTTTGTCAGTGGATTGTGGAGGACAGAAATCAAGGAAGAAGTTTTCTGATCATTAGCCATCGTTTGGATCCCTTGATCTCTGTGGTTGATTATTGGATTGAGATGACTAGTCAGGGTCTCAGTCATGTGAAAGCAGTGACAATTACCAAACCACTCACATCTCAGAGTAGCAATACCCAAGGGGAGGTGAGATAGTATGGTCAAAGTAGCAACCCAGACACCGATTATCAGTTTCTTCTTGCTGATTTTATCCTTGGAAACATCTTTCATTCCTTCGATTGCTTTTAATCTTTCGGTAGTCGCATTTTGCCTTCTCTTTATGCTCTATTACCGTCGATTTAAAGTATTGGCTTGGATGATTCTGCTCGCCATTTTGCCATCTTTTGCCAACTACTGGGCAGTTCAGTTACATGGGGATGCTTCGCAGGCAGTCATGCTTGGAACGAGGGCCTTTGTGACCGTTTGTATCGGTCTTGTCTTTGTTTCCTCTATTTCCCTAAAAGAGCTTTTCTTGTACTTGGCTCAAAAGGGGTTATCACGTTCTTGGGCCTATGCCTTGATTGTGGTATTCAATTCTTTCCCCCTCATTCAGCAAGAAATTAAGTCTCTCAAGGAAGCGTGCTTATTACGAGGTCAAGAACTGCATGTTTGGTCTCCCTTGATTTACAGCAAGGTTCTGATGACAGTCTTTAGGTGGCGCCATCTTTACCTGAGAGCTCTGTCGGCGCATGGATATGACGAACATGCACAGGTGGAGAATCGCTATCGGACTTTTTATATTGCTAAAAAAACAAAATTCATCTACCTGCTGTTCTTTTTATTACTTCAAACAAGTCTATTTTTATAAAGGAGTTACTATGGAATTTACAGATATTGCAATGGAATTATCCAAGGAAGCTTGGCAGGCTTCTTTTCATCATCCCTTTATTTTACAATTACAAGAGGGAAATTTAGACCCTGCGATTTTCCGCTATTACCTGATTCAGGATGCCTACTATCTGAAGGCCTTCTCAGAAATCTATCACCTTTTGGCTGATAAGACTTCAAACCAAGAAATGAAAAGACTTTTGAAACAAAATGCTCAGGGTCTAGTGGAGGGTGAGTTATTTATCCGCCAACAATTTTTCAAGGAATTGGAAATCAGCGATCAGGAAATGGAGCAACATCCAATCGCTCCAACCTGCTATCATTATATCTCGCACATTTATCGGCAATTTGCAGAGCCGAACTTAGCCATTGCTTTTGCAAGTTTGCTGCCTTGTCCTTGGTTATACCATGATATAGGCAAATCACTTAATCTTAAACCATCACCAAATCCTCTCTACCAACAATGGATTGAAACTTATATTACGGATGAGTTGGAGCAGCAAATCAGAGAGGAAGGGGCTCTGGTCAATCAACTCTATCGAGAAAGTGACGAGACAGACAAGAAAAAAATGCTAGATGCCTTCCACATCAGTGTTCATATGGAAGCTAAGTTTTGGGAAATGGCCTACCAACACCAGACATGGAAGAGCGATTTACAGTCTTTAGAAACAGGAGAAGAATAGAAATATGAGAAAGCACCAATTACAAGTTCACAAATTAACCATTTTATCCATGATGATTGCCCTTGATGTAGTCCTTACGCCTATCTTTCGGATTGAGGGAATGGCACCGATGTCCAGTGTAGTCAATATTCTAGCAGGAATCATGATGGGACCTGTTTATGCCTTGGTTATGGCTACAGTGACAGCCTTTATCCGTATGACGACTCAAGGGATTCCACCTTTAGCTCTCACAGGAGCGACTTTTGGAGCCCTTCTAGCAGGTCTCTTTTATAAGTATGGTCGAAAATTTTACTTTTCTGCCTTGGGAGAAATTTTGGGAACAGGTATTATTGGTTCTATTGTTTCCTATCCTGTTATGGTACTCTTTACAGGATCAGCTGCTAAGCTTAGCTGGTTTATCTACACTCCTCGATTTTTCGGAGCAACCTTGATTGGTACAGCGATTTCCTTTATTGCCTTTCGATTTTTAATCAAGCAGGAATTCTTTAAAAAAGTGCAGGGATATTTCTTTGGTGAAAGGATAGACTGATGCAGGCATTTACAAATCCTTTTCCTATAGGCTCTAGTTCCCTCATTCACTGTATTACCAATGAGATTTCTTGTGAGATGCTGGCAAATGGGATTTTGGCTCTGGGATGTAAACCAGTTATGGCAGATGATCCCCGTGAGGTTCTTGATTTTACTAAGCAAAGCCAGGCTCTCTTCATCAATTTGGGGCATTTGTCAGCTGAGAAGGAAAAAGCAATCCGTAGGGTAGCTTCTTATGCCACTCAAGTTTGTCTCCCAATGGTAGTAGACGCTGTTGGTGTAACAGCTTCATCCATTCGTAAGAGCTTAGTCAGAGACCTTTTAGACTATAGACCTACGGTCCTTAAAGGAAATATGTCAGAAATTCGAAGTCTTGTTGGCTTAAAGCACCATGGCGTTGGGGTCGATGCGAGTGCTAAAGATCAAGAAACTGAGGATTTACTTCAAGTCTTGAAAGACTGGTGTCAGACCTATTCAGGTATGTCATTCTTAGTTACTGGCCCCAAGGATCTCATCGTTTCAGAGAATCAGGTTGCTGTATTGGAGAATGGCTGTGCAGAATTAGACTGGATAACAGGGACAGGAGATTTGGTTGGAGCTTTAACAGCTGTTTTTCTCAGCCAAGGAAAAACTGCCTTTGAAGCTTCTTGCCTAGCAGTTTCTTACCTCAATATCTCTGCCGAGAGAATATTTGTACAAGGAATGGGATTGGAAGAATTTCGTTATCAAGTTCTCAATCAGCTCTCTCTTCTAAAAAGAGATGAAAATTGGCTAGATGGCATCAAAGGAGATATTTATGAATAGAGAAGCACTTAGACTGTATCTGGTAACCAATCGCTACCAAGATTCCTTGGAAAGTTTTCTTGAAAAGATTGAGACAGCTTGCCGTTCAGGGGTTACCATCATCCAACTACGAGAAAAAAATCTCACTACCAATCAATATTATCAACTGGCAAAACAAGTCAAGGAAATAACAGAAGCCTATCAGGTACCCTTGATAATCGATGATCGTTTGGATGTTTGTCTTGCAGTCGATGCTGCAGGTCTGCATATCGGAGACGATGAGCTACCAGTTTCGGTTGCCAGACAAGTCTTGGGCCCTGAAAAAATCCTTGGGGTCACAGCTAAAACAGTAAAAAGAGCCCTCGAGGCAGAAGAAGGAGGGGCGAATTACTTGGGGACAGGAGCCATTTTCCCGACTATGACCAAGGAAAATGCGCCTATCACCTTGATTTCAACCTTGAAAACAATTTGCCAAAGAGTCGCTATTCCAGTAGTTGCTATTGGCGGCTTGACATCAGAGAATATTGACCAACTTATTGGCACGGGTATAGCTGGTGTAGCTGTCGTGCGTGATTTGATGCAGGCAGAAGATATAGAGGCAAAAACACAAGCTTTTTTGACAAAGTTGGATGATATTATTTTCTAATTAATACTAAATGAAAATCACAGAGCAAACTAGGAAGCTAGTCACAGGTTGCTCAAAGCACAGCTTTGAGGTTGCAGATAAAGCTGACGTAGTTTGAAGAGATTTTCGAAGACTATAAAAACTCTCTAATTCCCTTAAAGTGGGAACTAGAGAGTTTTTTTAATCTTTAAAGCTTGTATGGTTGACTGGGCCAGAACCATGACCGAGTTGAGGGGCGTCTTGGATAGCTTTCGTGATAAAGGCCTTGGCTTTATCGACTGCTTGATAGAGGGTTTTCCCCTTGGCTAGTTCAGCAGTAATCACTGCAGCAAAGGTACATCCAGTACCATGGGTGTGACAGGTTTGAATTCTTGGGCTTTCCCAGACAAATTGGTCATCCTTGGTAAAGAGGAAGTCTTTGGCACCGCCTTCGAGATGGCCACCTTTGATGACCACAGACTGAGGACCAAATTCTTTTAAAATCAGGCGACCAGCACGCTCCATGTCTTCAGGATCATGGATTGAAAAACCAACAATTTCTTCTGTCTCAGGAAGATTGGGTGTGATGATGGTTGCAAGTGGAAGCAGGTTTGTTTTTAGGTAGCTTCTGGCACTGGTATCAATCAGGGTGTCTCCACTAGTAGCGACCATAACAGGGTCAAGGACATAGGGACAATCTAGTTTTTTAAGATAGGGCTGGATGATTTCCATAATTTCAGTAGTTGCCAACATACCAGTTTTTACAGCCTGAGGTGGGATATCCGAAAAGACACTGTCCAATTGGGCTTTCAACATTTGAGGAGAAACGTGCTCGATTAGCTGAACACCTCTGGTATTTTGAGCGACAAGGCTTGTCACAACGGCCATCCCATAGACATCTCTAGCTTGGAACGACTTTAAGTCAGCCATAATGCCAGCACCACCACTAGGGTCAGTCCCTGCAATGGTCAAAGCAACGGGTAAATAAGTCATCTAAAACCTCCCAACCAACTGAAGTTTGTATTCTTAAGAACAAGCTAGTCTGTTTTAGAAAGGCAATAGAAGACTGCTAGTCCCCATTATCATTTCCACTTCCATCAGCTAGCATTACCTAGATTGAGTCAAAGGGTCTAACAGTTGTTAATCTCAGCTTTACGCACCCCTAGTGGTTGTTTTCTTTTTTCTTTAGTATAGCATATTTTTATAGTTTATATAGTAAGATTTGACTGGAAATCCTTTATCATATGGTTAAACTTCAATTTTTCAAAGAAAAGATTAATTTCATAATTGACAAATGTAGATTTTTAGAGTATACTGATAATTGTAATTGACAAATGTAGATTTAGGAGGTGTGATTATGCAGATTTCAGATGCAGAATGGCAGGTCATGAAGATTATTTGGATGCAAGGAGAGCAGACCAGTACGGATTTGATTAGGGTTCTGGCGGAGCGGTTCGACTGGTCCAAGTCAACCATTCAAACTCTTTTGGCTCGTTTGGTTGAGAAAGAGTGTCTGACAAGGAAAAAAGAAGGCAAGTTCTTTGTCTATTCAGCCCTTTTAACTTTGGACCAAAGTCGGGATTTACTTGTCCAAGATATCAAGGACAAGGTTTGTTCCCGTAGGATTAAGAATTTGTTGGCTGATTTGATTACTGAATGTGATTTTACTCAGGCTGACTTGGAAGACTTGGAAGCTGTGATTTCTGAGAAGAAATCAAACGCTGTGAGAGAAGTAAGATGTAATTGTATGTAAAGGAGACGTCATGTTAAATAGTATTGTAACCATTATTTGTATTGCCCTTATCGCGTTTATCTTGTTTTGGTTTTTCAAAAAGCCTGAAAAGTCTGGACAAAAGGCCCAGCAAAAAAAGGGCTACCAAGAGATTCGAGTGGAGGTCATGGGGGGATATACGCCTGAGTTGATTATCCTCAAGAAATCAGTGCCAGCCCGTATTGTCTTTGACCGTAAGGACCCTTCACCCTGTCTGGACCAAATTGTTTTTCCAGATTTTGGTGTACATGCGGACCTGCCTATGGGGGAAGAGTATGTAGTGGAAATCACGCCTGAGCAGGCTGGAGAGTATGGTTTCTCTTGTGGTATGAACATGATGCACGGCAAGATGATTGTAGAATAGGAGAATGATATGACTGAAATTGTAAAAGCAAGTCTTGAAAATGGTGTTCAAAAAATCCGTATCACGGCAGACAAAGGCTACCATCCAGCTCACATTCAACTGCAAAAAGGAGTTCCTGCTGAGATTACCTTTCATCGAGCAACTCCTTCAAACTGTTACAAGGAAATTCTGTTTGAAGAAGAAGGCATCTTGGAACCAATCGGCGTAGATGAGGAGAAAGTCATTCGTTTTACACCTCAAGAATTAGGTCAACATGAATTTTCTTGTGGTATGAAGATGCAAAAGGGGAGTTATACAGTTGTTGAGAAGACTCGAAAATCTCTATCACTTTTACAGCGTTTTTGGATTACTAGTATCTTTACTGTGCCTCTTGTGATCCTTATGATTGGGATGTCGACAGGAGGAATTAGTCACCAAGTCATGCGTTGGGGCACCTTTTTAGCCACAACACCGATTATGTTAGTAGCAGGTGGTCCTTATATCCAAAGTGCTTGGGCTAGTTTTAAAAAGCACAATGCCAACATGGATACCTTGGTTGCTCTGGGAACCCTAGTGGCCTACTTCTATAGCTTAGTTGCCCTCTTCGCTGGTCTCCCCGTTTACTTTGAAAGTGCTGCATTTATCTTCTTCTTCGTTCTTATGGGAGCCGTTTTTGAGGAGAAAATGCGGAAAAATACTTCCCAAGCTGTGGAGAAATTGCTGGACTTGCAGGCTAAAACAGCAGAAGTCTTGCGTGAGGATCGCTATGTTCAAGTTCCTTTGGAACAAGTCAAGGTAGGTGACCTGATTCGAGTGCGTCCCGGTGAAAAGATTGCTGTTGATGGTGTCGTAGTAGAAGGTATCTCTAGTATTGATGAGTCTATGGTGACAGGTGAGAGTCTGCCTGTGGACAAGACAGTTGGAGATACCGTCATTGGTTCAACCATCAATAATAGTGGAACACTTGTTTTTAGAGCAGAAAAAGTTGGTTCAGAGACTGTTTTGGCTCAGATTGTGGATTTTGTGAAGAAAGCTCAGACAAGTCGTGCTCCGATTCAGGACTTGACTGATAAAGTTTCAGGGATTTTTGTTCCAGCAGTTGTCATTTTAGGGATTGTGACCTTTTGGGTTTGGTTTGTCTTGTTGAGAGATAGTGTAGTCGTGCTTGGAGCTAGCTTTGTGTCCTCTCTTCTCTACGGAGTGGCGGTTTTGATTATCGCCTGTCCTTGTGCCTTGGGACTCGCAACACCGACAGCCCTTATGGTAGGGACAGGACGCAGTGCCAAGATGGGAGTTCTCCTCAAAAATGGAATGGTTCTACAGGAAATCCAGAAAGTCCAAACTCTTGTCTTTGATAAGACTGGAACTTTGACGGAAGGGAAACCTGTGGTAACAGATATCATCGGCGACGAAGTAGAAGTGCTTGGATTGGCAGCCTCCTTGGAAGAAGCTTCTCAACACCCACTGGCTGAAGCCGTTGTGAAACGAGCGAGTGAAGTTGGACTTGAGTTACAAACTGTTGAAAATTTCCAAGCTTTGCACGGAAAAGGTGTCTCAGGGCAAATCAATGGAAAACAAGTTCTGCTTGGAAATGCTAAAATGCTGGATGGCATGGATATTTCTAGCATTTATCAAGAAAAACTAGAAGAACTGGAAAAAGAAGCTAAGACAGTTGTGTTCTTGGCTGTAGACAATGAAATCAAAGGCTTGCTTGCTCTGCAAGATATCCCTAAGGAAAATGCTAAGCTAGCCATCAGTCAGTTGAAAAAACGAGGCCTTAAAACAGTCATGCTGACAGGAGACAATGCAGGTGTGGCGCGTGCTATTGCAGATCAGATCGGAATCGAAGAGGTCATTGCAGGTGTCTTGCCAGAAGAAAAAGCCAACGAAATCCATAAACTACAAGCGGCTGGCAAAGTAGCCTTTGTTGGGGATGGTATCAATGATGCTCCTGCCCTCAGCGTAGCGGATGTGGGAATTGCTATGGGAGCTGGAACAGATATCGCCATCGAGTCAGCAGATTTGGTGTTGACAACTAATAACCTCTTAGGAGTGGTTCGTGCCTTTGACATGAGTAAGAAAACCTTTAATCGAATTCTGCTCAATCTTTTCTGGGCCTTTATCTACAATGTCGTTGGAATTCCGATAGCAGCAGGAGTCTTTTCAGGTGTTGGACTGGCCCTCAACCCAGAACTGGCAGGTCTAGCCATGGCCTTTAGTTCAGTATCTGTTTTGACCAGTTCCCTTCTGTTAAACTTTAGTAAAATAGATTAAAAGCGAGCTTGCTCGCTTTTTATACTCTTCGAAAATTTCTTCAAACCACGTCAACTTTATCTGCAACCTCAAAGCTGTGCTTTGAGCAACCTGCGGCTAGTTTTCTAGTTTGCTCTTTAATTTTCATTGATTATTATAAAACAGAATCTAAAAACGTTTTCAAACTGTACTGTAATAGATAATGAGAACTTGTGAGCAGATTCTTAGTAAAGTCGAACTAAATGTGGTAAATTAGTAGAGTAAAAATTTGCTGAAACGTTTTCAAAAAAGTATACGAAACTTTTTTAGTAGATTTAAAAATATTTGAAGGAGAGTTATCATTATGACTCAAGGGAAAATTACTGCATCTGCAGCAATGCTCAACGTATTGAAAACATGGGGCGTAGACACAATCTACGGTATCCCATCAGGAACACTCAGCTCATTGATGGATGCTTTGGCTGAAGACAAAGATATCCGCTTCTTGCAAGTTCGCCACGAAGAAACAGGTGCTCTTGCAGCGGTTATGCAAGCTAAATTCGGCGGCTCAATCGGGGTTGCAGTTGGTTCAGGTGGTCCAGGTGCGACTCACTTGATTAACGGTGTTTACGATGCAGCTATGGATAACACTCCATTCCTAGCAATCCTTGGATCACGTCCAGTTAACGAACTCAACATGGATGCCTTCCAAGAATTGAACCAAAACCCAATGTACAACGGTATCGCTGTATACAACAAACGTGTAGCTTACGCTGAGCAATTGCCAAAAGTAATTGACGAAGCTTGCCGTGCTGCAGTTTCTAAAAAAGGTCCAGCTGTCGTTGAAATCCCTGTAAACTTTGGTTTCCAAGAAATCGACGAAAACTCATACTATGGATCAGGTTCATACGAGCGTTCATTCATCGCTCCTGCTTTGAACGAAGTTGAAATCGACAAAGCTGTTGAAATCTTGAACAATGCTGAACGTCCAGTGATCTACGCTGGTTACGGTGGTGTTAAAGCTGGTGAAGTAATTACTGAATTGTCACGTAAAATCAAAGCACCAATCATCACAACTGGTAAAAACTTTGAAGCTTTTGAATGGAACTATGAAGGTTTGACAGGTTCTGCTTACCGTGTTGGTTGGAAACCAGCCAACGAAGTGGTCTTTGAAGCAGACACAGTTCTTTTCCTTGGATCAAACTTCCCATTTGCTGAAGTATACGAAGCATTCAAAAACACTGAAAAATTCATCCAAGTCGATATTGACCCTTACAAACTTGGTAAACGTCACGCCCTTGACGCTTCAATCCTTGGTGATGCAGGTCAAGCAGCTAAAGCTATCCTTGACAAAGTGAACCCAGTTGAATCTACTCCATGGTGGCGTGCAAACGTTAAGAACAACCAAAACTGGCGTGATTACATGAACAAACTCGAAGGTAAAACTGAGGGTGAATTGCAATTGTATCAAGTTTACAATGCAATCAACAAACATGCTGATCAAGACGCTATCTATTCAATCGATGTAGGTGACACTACTCAAACATCTACTCGTCACCTTCACATGACACCTAAGAACATGTGGCGTACATCTCCACTCTTTGCGACAATGGGTATTGCCCTTCCTGGTGGTATCGCTGCTAAGAAAGACAATCCAGATCGCCAAGTATGGAACATCATGGGTGACGGTGCATTCAACATGTGCTACCCAGACGTTATCACAAACGTTCAATACGACCTTCCAGTTATCAACGTTGTCTTTTCGAATGGTAAATATGCCTTCATCAAGGACAAATACGAAGACACAAACAAACACTTGTTTGGTTGTGACTTCCCTAATGCTGACTATGCGAAAATCGCTGAAGCTCAAGGAGCTGTTGGATTTACAGTTGACCGTATCGAAGACATCGATGCAGTTGTTGCAGAAGCTGTTAAATTGAACAAAGAAGGTAAAACTGTTGTTATCGATGCTCGCATCACTCCACACCGTCCACTTCCAGTAGAAGTACTTGAATTGGATCCAAAACTTCACTCAGAAGAAGCAATCAAAGCTTTCAAGGAAAAATACGAAGCAGAAGAACTCGTACCATTCCGTCTCTTCTTGGAAGAAGAAGGGTTGCAATCACGCGCAATTAAATAATTTCTCTCGTCGAAAATCCAATTTAAACTGTGTTATCTTCACCTTGCCGTACCTCAGTACTGCCTGCGGTTCGATGCCTTGTTTATTCTTTGATTTTCTTAGAGCGAAACTTGAAAAGATCGGAGCAATCCGGTCTTTTTATGGAGGATAGTAAATGAATTTAAATCAATTAGATATTATCGTTTCAAATGTTCCCCAAGTCTGTGCTGACTTGGAGCGTATTTTGGATAAAAAGTCCGATTATGTTGATGATAGTTTTGCTCAGTTTACGATTGGCAGTCACTGTCTGATGTTGTCCCAAAATCATTTGATTCCTTTGGAAGATTTTCAGTCAGGAATCATTCTTCATATCGAGGTTGAGGATCTAAATCAGAATTACCAACGTTTAAAAGAGATCGGTGTCGAGATTCTACACGGTATTTGTGAAACGGATTGGGGAACAGAGTCCTTATTAGTTAAAGGTCCTGCTGGTCTAGTGCTTGATTTTTATCGTATGAAATAAGGGGCTTAGTCATTTGAAGATAACCTTAACTATTCTTAAAACAGAATGTGAGAATATGAACTATTGAAAGATCGGAGCAATCCGGTTTTTTTTCTGTTATGCGATTTTCAGTCCGTCTCGTTCCATTAGGTGCGAGACAAAAAACCACCCGCTGACGGGTGGTTATGATTTCTACACTTATTGTTTGGCTTCCTGTTTTAATTGTTGCACCTGTTCCTTGTACTGGAGAAGCTCCTTGTCTTTTTTATGGATAGTCGTTTCTGCTTCAGCAATGCGGCTTTTCAGCTCTTGAGTCTTGCCATGGTGATAGCTAAAACCAATAGCACTACCAACAATGATCCCGATTACTAGACAAGTAAAAATCACCAAAATCAAGGGAGCAGATAGTTGTGTAAAGACAAGACTGACAGTTACTGTTTGACGATTGAGCAGACCAAAGGAGATCACAATGACTAATAAGATCAAACCGCCAATTAGATAAGCCTTATCTTTCAGTGACAATTCATTAAATTTTTTTAGCATAAGTTCCTTTTCTCCTGACTATGTTGATAGAAAATTACACACCATTTAGGTATTAACAAAATTCATTTTACTAGAAAATTTCGATACTGTCAATAATTTCTAACAGCTTATTTACCATCAATCGATTCATTGAAAAGGAGTATTCATTTTCTAATATTTGATTGACTAAACAGATCGGAGCAATCCGGTCTTTTTCTGGAGGATAGTTAATGAATTTAAATCAATTAGATATCATCGTTTCAAGTATTCCTCAAGTCTGTGCTGACTTGGAGCGTATTTTGGATAAACAGGCAGATTATGTTGATCAAGGCTTTGCTCAGTTCACGATTGGCAGTCATTGTCTAATGTTGTCCCAAAATCATTTGATTCCTTTGGAAGATTTTCAGTCAGGTATCATTCTTCACATTGAGATTGAGGATCTAGAGCAGAATTACCAACGTTTAAAAGAGAGAGGTGTCGAGATTTTACACGGTCCTTGTGAAACGGATTGGGGAACAGAGTCCTTATTAGTTAAAGGTCCTGCTGGTCTAGTGCTTGATTTTTATCGTATGAAATAGGACATAGTAGAGTTTGATCGCCAATAAAACTTATAGCATAAGAAGGGATTTATTCACTATTTTTATAAAATTTTCTCCCTACTTTATAAGATGTTAAAAAGAGTTCAATTCGAACTCTTTTTTTGCTATAATGAGGGGAGAAAAATCAGACAGGAGAATATGATGTCAGAACCATTATTTTTACAATCAGTTATGCAAGAAAAAATCTGGGGTGGAACCAAGCTACGTGATGAGTTTGGCTACGACATCCCAAGTGAAAAAATCGGAGAATACTGGGCCATCTCAGCTCATCCAAATGGAGTCTCTAAAGTTGCCAATGGTCGTTTTGAGGGGACAGACCTAGCTACTTTGTATGCGGAACACCGTGAATTGTTTGGCAATCGTCCAGAACCTGTATTTCCACTGTTGACCAAGATTCTGGATGCCAACGACTGGCTCAGTGTTCAAGTTCATCCAGACGATGCTTACGGACTTGAGCATGAAGGCGAACTCGGAAAAACAGAATGCTGGTATATCATCGCTGCGGATGAAGGTTCAGAGATTATCTATGGTCACAATGCCAAGTCAAAAGAAGAGCTCCGCCAGCAAATAGAGGATAAGAACTGGGATGATTTGTTGACCAAAGTACCAGTTAATGCTGGAGATTTCTTCTATGTGCCAAGTGGAACTATGCACGCTATCGGTGCAGGTATTTTAATCCTTGAAACACAACAATCTAGTGACACAACCTACCGTGTCTATGACTTTGACCGTAAGGATGATAATGGTAACTTACGTGAACTTCACCTTGAAAAATCCATTGATGTCTTGAACATTGGTGAGCCTGCAAATAGCCGTCCTGTAACTGTCAAAGCAGATGATTTGCTTTCAACTCTTCTTGTATCCAATGATTTCTTTGCAGTTTACAAGTGGGAAATTACTGGAAAAGTTGACTTCGAAAAGACAGCTGACTACAGCTTATTCAGTGTCTTAGCTGGTCAAGGTCAACTGACTGTCGATGGGAAAAACTATCCAATCCAAAAAGGCAGCCACTTTATCTTACCAAGTGATGTTGAAGCTTGGACCTTGGAAGGGCAAGGTTTGGAATTAATTGTTAGCCATCCATAAAAAAGAAAGGGCCTGAGTTCATTACTCAAGTCCTTTTTGATTACATAAATTGGGCGATAAAGACCACGATGATGATGATTGGAATAATAAAGCGAAGAAGGAAGAGCCAGACTTGGAACAGTCCCTGTTTCCATGCTGTTTCATCAAGATGCAGTTCGTCCATAGCAAGTGTCTTCTTAAAGATGTATCCTGTAAAGAGAGAAAGGCAGAGAGCTCCAAATGGCATAAGAAGATTAGAAACCAAGAAGTCCATGGCATCAAAGAAGGTCTTCCCAAAGATGTGAACATCCGCCATAACACCGTAAGATAGGGCTGAAGGAATTCCAAAGACAAAGGTCAAAATTCCTAAAATAACACTCCACTTAGCACGCTTGCTGTTGTCCTGATTGGTGATATTGCCTACATTGATTTCCAGCATAACGACGGAAGAAGTGACCGTCGCAAAGAGGAAGAGCAAGAGGAAGAGGATATAGAAAATGGTTCCAAAAGGCATCTTGTCAAAGAGTTGAGGCAAGACGATAAAGAGCAGGCTAGGTCCCCCTTCAGACTGGATATTGAAGGCTGACATGGCTGGGAAAATGGCTAGACCTGCCATGATGGATACCGAGATATTCATGGCTACGATGGAAATCCCTGACTGAACCAGATTGGTTTTCTTATCCAAGTAAGAAGCATAGGTCAGCATGGCTGTAACCCCTAGTGAGAGGGCAAAGAAAGATTGTCCCAGAGCGTAGAGGAGACCAGCACTGGTCAGTTTTGAAAAGTCTGGTTTGAGGAAGTAGAGAACGCCTTCCATGGCATTTGGCAAACTGAGAGAGCGGCCGATGATGACAACAAAGATGATAAAGAGCAGGGGCATCATAACCTTAGATGCTCTTTCAATCCCTTTTTGAACACCACGTGATACAATAAAGATATTCAACAGGATAAAGGCTGCTTGAGCTCCTAGGGCAATGACTGGATTTGAAATGATTGAAGTAAATAACTGAGCATAATCACCCGTTCCACCAAGCTGGAATAATTTCCCAAACTCAATACCCAGATAAACCAGAATCCATCCTCCAATAACACTGTAGAAAGATAAGAGGATAAAGAGGGCAAAGGCACCAATCCAACCGATAAAGTTGTACTTGCCACTCTTGCCCAGTTTTCCAAAGGTTTTAATCCCAGAGACACCAGCACTTCGGCCGAGGGCAAATTCAGCTAGCAAAAGGGGGAAACCGATTAAAATAGTAGAGATAAGAAAGACCAGTAAAAAGCCTCCACCGCCATTAGCAGCAGTCATGTAGGGGAATTTCCAAACGGCACCAAGTCCGATGGCTGAACCAGCAGATGCTAGGATAAAGCCCAGTTTAGAACCCCATTGCGATTTTTCAGACATAGTTAAACTCCTAAAATTAGTGTTACAAAAGAAAAAGCTACTGCCCTTGGCAAATAGCCTCATCAGTACTCAAGATGAGCTTTTCTTTTGATTGATAGACTTGACTATCCTATCATGTTTTCTAAGGTCTGTCAAGAAAACCATTTTCAAGTTTTCACACTTTTCTCAAAAAATTTTTAAAAATTTCGCAAAAACGCTTGACTCTGACCTAAGGGGAGAGGTTATACTATCAATGTAAGGAGAAAATCATGTACCATATAAAAGAAGCTGCGCAGCTTTCGGGCGTATCTGTCAAGACCCTGCACCACTACGATAAGATAGGACTTTTGGTTCCTTTAAAGTCGGAAAACGGCTATCGAACCTACAGTCAGGAGGATTTGGAACGCCTTCAGGTCATTCTTTACTATAAATATCTAGGCTTTTCTTTAGAAAAAATAGCAGAGCTATTAAAGGAAGAAAGGACAGATTTGTTGCCTCATTTGACTAGGCAGTTGGACTATTTGACTCGAGAAAGGGAACATCTGGATACCTTGATTTCAACCTTGCAAAAAACCATTCAAGAACAAAAAGGAGAAAGAGAAATGAGCATTCAAGAGAAATTTGCTGGCTTTAACTACCAAGACCATCAAAAATACCACCAAGAGGCGGTAGAGAAATATGGACAAGAAGTCATGGACCAAGCGCTGGAGCGCCAGAAAGGTCACGAAGACGAGGCTACGGCTACCTTCAACCAAGTTTTTCAAGCTTTGGCACAAAATCTTCAAGTTGGTCTACCGATAACAGCGTCTGAAAACCAAGAAGAAGCAGGCAAACTCTTGCAAGCTATCCGTACTTATGGATTTGACTGCTCTATCGAGGTCTTTGGTCATATCGGTAAAGGCTACGTCTATAATCCAGAGTTTAAGGAAAATATTGATAAATTTGGAACTGGCACTGCCCAATACACATCAGATGTGATTGCTCATTATGTCCAAACTCAGACAAAATAAAATCGGAGGAGTATTCTTCCGATTTTTACTAAATTCAAGCACTACTTGCTTAATAAATTTTCTACTACATTTAGTTTTCGCATTGTCAAATCTACATTAAAAAGCTTTTCAAGATAGTTGGTATGGAGTTTCTTTTGTTTTGCAGTTCTAGGGAGATAGAGGTAAAGACAATGGTTGCCGATACAAATTTCTTCTTCACCGTAATCAATTTTCAATTTTTCTAAAGGGAGACTTTGAATAGATTCTTGATAAAAAATCACGTGTATACGGTCATAAAGATAGTGTTCTCCAAACGGGTTTTCTTGGACAATTTTTTTAAAATCACTTTTGTTCTTGATTACCATTTTTAAGTCAGCACCAATATTTTCATTTATTAGAGTATGAACACGCTCTCGTATTTTTTCTAAATCTAAGTCACTTTCAAGAATGATATTCCCACTTTGAATATAGGTTCGAACTTGTTGAAAACCAGCTTCTGTCAAGATATCTACTAGATAAGACATTTTAGGGATAGCATTTTTTCCATTAGGAGTAACTCCCCTTAACAAGATAATATGTTCCAAAGGACTTCCTTTCTTTTGGGGCTGATTGTTCCATTGAATAATTTAGATTTAGATTGGGTTTGATCCTGCCACCCAGCCAGTACAGAGGGCAGAAGTGATGTTAAAGCCACCTGTGTGGGCGTTAATATCCATGACCTCGCCTGCAAAGTGGAGTCCAGGTACCAGCTTACTTTCAAGGGTTTTAGGATTGATTTCCTTAAGACTGACACCTCCTTTGGTAACAAAGGATTTAGCAAGAGACATTTTAGCACTTACAGGAATTTTAAGTCCTTTAATGGACTGGACAAGTTGTTCTCGTTCCTTTTCAGTCAATTGTTTGACTTTTTCAGGATAGTCTTGCACAAAAAATTCTGCCAAACGTTCTGGTAACAAGGTTTTTAAAGCATTTTTCAAGGATTTTTCCCGATTTTCTTCTAGAAATGCAGCCAAGTCATTTTCAGAAAGTTGAGGCAAAACATCTAGTGAGAGAATCTCCCCACCCTTGACAAAACTAGACATACGCAGGGCAGCAGGACCTGACAAACCAAAGTGGGTAAAGAGCAAATCGTGAGTGATGACATGCTTGCCATAGCTTAGGGTCACATCGTCCAACGAAATCCCCTGCAAGGCCTTGTGTGGAAAATCTGTCAATAAAGGACTTTCGGCAGCCTCAAGTTCGGTAATAGTGTGCTTAAAATGACGGGCAATCTCGTGACCAAAACCAGTCGAACCAGTAGAAGGATAGGATTTTCCACCAGTTGTGACAATGAGTTTATCACAAGTGAAGGTTTGGTCGGCTGATTTAAGAACAAATTGCTTATCTACCTTTTTAACCGAAACAATCTCGGTTTGAGTAGAAACTTGACCACCTAACTCAGTGATTTTCTTTTCCAAGGCCTCTATAATTGTCCGAGACTTGTCAGTAGCAGGAAAGACGCGTCCGTGGTCCTCGACCTTAAGTTTAACCCCATTTTCTGTAAAAAAGTTAATGATATCATGGTTATCAAACTGGGAGAATACACTGTAGAGAAAGCGCCCATTTCCAGGGATTCCAGCTAGTAGGTCATCTAGAGTTCCGTTGTTGGTTACATTGCAACGTCCCCCACCAGTCCCAGCTAATTTTTTTCCAAGTTTCCGATTTTTTTCGATGAGGAGAGTTTTCTGTCCATAAAAGCTACTGGAAATTGTAGCCATCATGCCAGCAGGTCCTCCACCAATGACAATAGTATCAAAATGTTTCATAGCTCTATTGTACCACAAAAAACAAGAGATGATGGTCACCTCTTGTCAAGAATGCAATTAATCAATTTCATATCCCATCAGCAAACCACCATCTTCTGCATAGAAACTGCAGAGACCAGATGTTGGAATGATTTTGATATTGGCTTGAGGGAAGGTTTCCAGCAAGCGTTCCGACAATTGCTGACAGAATTTTTCATTGTTGCGATGAGCCATGACAATTCGACCACCAGCATAGCCAGCTTTGATGAGCTCTTCATAGGCCGCTTGAAGGGATTTTTTTGGTCCACGCGCTTTTTGGAGCAGTTCTAGGGTTCCAGTTTCACTTGCTTCCCCAACCATACGGATGTTGAGAAGGCCAACGACTGTACCGATCAGCTTACTCAAACGGCCATTTTTTACCAAGTTATCGACCTTAGCGAGGACAAAAAGTAACTTGGTTTTTTCTTGATAAGCAGTGATAGCTTCAACCACTTCTTCAAAAGATAGGCCCTGGTCAATCAAGTCATTCAATTTTTCTACGAGCAAGTCAACTTCCCCACCAGCAGACAAACTATCAATTACATGAATTTTAGTATCAGGATGTTCTTCCAGATAAATATTCTTAGCTAGTTGAGCACTATTGTGGCTGCCAGAAAGAGTACCAGTGATGGTTACTAGGAAAATGTTTTTGGCTCCTTCAAATGCTCGCAAATAATCATCTGGGCTTGGACAAGCTGATTTTGAAGCTTCTGCAGTTGCATACATGGTTTCCATCATTTGATCAATATCAAGACTGGCATCATCAATAAAGACCTGATCAGCTACTTGAATGGTTAAGGGAACACTCACAAAGGTCGTGTCAATAGCTGGTTTTGACAGTTGACGATAATCACAACCAGAGTCAGCAATAATCTTCCAAGTCATAGAAATTCTCCATCTTTGCCATTTATACATTGACAAAGGTTCTGTCTTTTTTTACAATTATATCATGAAAACCCTTGAAACAAAAGCCTTATCCGTCTGTTGTGACAAGTAGAAAGAAAATGTTATGTCTGAACGTAGAATCTCTGAAAAATCTCTTGAAAATCTCAGAAAATCAAACCAAGAATCCAATTTATTAACCAGAGAAGCCATCGAAACAGCCCTCTTGCAGCTCTTGGAAAAAAAGGACTTGACCAAGATTAGTATTTCTGAATTGGTTAAGCGTGCAGGCGTTTCTCGTGCAGCCTTTTATCGTAATTATGATTCCAAAGAGGAGATTTTAGAAAGCGTCTTTAAACGAACTGTCCACAATATTATGGAACAGTTGCATCATTATGATTTAAAGACAGATCTTTATCTGGTCTGGGTTCACCTTTTCCGAGAGGCCAGAAAGGAAGCCAGAGTGATTCAACTTGCCTTAGATTACCATCTGGAAAAAATCTTTGTCCAAGCCATGCAGGAGTTTCTGGAAAAATACCATGGAAAATCAAAAGGTGTCAGCTCTTATCTTCATTCCTTCTGGAGCTCGGCCATCGTCTCTGTCCTTCTAAAATGGATCAAGGATGGCATGAAGGTACCTGCTGAAAAGATAGCGGATTTACGGTTACCATTTTTTAAAAAATAGAGAAAAAGGAGAAAAGAGATGACTGAAAAAAGACTAGCATGGGATGAGTATTTTGCAGCCCAAGCCTTACTAATTGCCAATCGTTCCACTTGTAAACGTGCCAAAGTTGGCGCGATTCTGGTAAAAGATAATAAGGTTATTTCCACTGGTTACAATGGTTCGGTATCAGGAACCGAGCATTGTATTGACCACGAATGTCTAGTCATTGAAGGACACTGTGTTCGCACCCTTCATGCTGAGGTCAATGCTATCCTTCAAGGTGCAGAACGTGGTGTTCCTAAAGGCTTTACAGCCTATGTAACCCATTTTCCTTGTCTGAACTGTACAAAACAATTGCTGCAGGTCGGTTGCAAGCGCGTGGTTTATATTAACCAGTACCGAATGGACGACTATGCCCAATACCTTTATCAAGAAAAGGGAACAGAATTAACCCATTTACCACTTGAGACAGTACAGGCAGCTCTTAAAGAGGCAGATCTAATGTAAAAATTATCAAAAATAAATGGTTTAGAAAGATTTTTAAACCGTTTTTTGGTATAATAAGAAGAATAAATTGAAAGAAGGAACTCCAAAAATGGGAAAAATTGAAGTTATTAATCATCCACTGATTCAACACAAATTGTCAATCTTGCGTCGTACAGATACTTCTACAAAAGCTTTCCGTGAGCTAGTAGATGAGATTGCAATGTTGATGGGATATGAAGTACTTCGTGATCTTCCGCTAGAAGATGTGGAAATCGAAACACCAATTACAAAAACAGTTCAAAAACAATTGGCTGGTAAGAAATTGGCCATCGTTCCAATCTTACGTGCAGGTATTGGGATGGTTGATGGGCTTTTGAGCTTGGTTCCAGCTGCTAAAGTTGGTCATATCGGTATGTACCGTGATGAAGAAACGCTTCAACCAGTTGAGTACTTGGTGAAATTGCCTGAGGACATTGACCAACGTCAAATTTTTGTGGTAGACCCGATGTTGGCAACAGGTGGCTCAGCAATCTTAGCTGTTGATTCTCTTAAAAAACGTGGCGCATCAAATATCAAATTTGTCTGCCTTGTATCTGCTCCAGAAGGTGTAAAAGCTCTTCAAGAAGCTCATCCAGATGTAGAAATCTTTACAGCAGCCTTGGATGAACGCTTGAACGAACACGGTTATATCGTTCCAGGTCTTGGAGATGCTGGTGACCGCTTGTTCGGTACGAAATAAAATATAAAAGAAGATTGACTTGGAAAATAAGTTCCAATCACGAAAGGAGGTTGAATTTTTGTTTCTGTCCAATGAAAACAGAGCAAAAATTTGACCTTTTTTGACCTAGATATTATAATAGTCTTATCTTCAGTCATTTGACCAACAAAATTTAAAACTCAAAAGGAGAAATAAATGATTCCTGTAGTTATTGAACAAACAAGCCGTGGAGAACGTTCCTACGATATTTACTCACGTCTCCTTAAAGACCGCATCATTATGCTGACAGGTCCAGTTGAAGACAATATGGCTAACTCTGTTATTGCCCAATTGCTTTTTTTGGATGCCCAAGATAGTACAAAAGATATTTACCTTTATGTCAATACACCTGGTGGTTCCGTTTCAGCTGGTTTGGCAATCGTTGATACCATGAACTTTATCAAGGCAGATGTCCAAACCATCGTTATGGGAATGGCTGCATCTATGGGAACAGTCATCGCATCAAGTGGAGCAAAAGGAAAACGCTTCATGCTTCCAAATGCTGAGTACATGATTCACCAACCAATGGGTGGTACAGGTGGTGGTACTCAACAAACCGATATGGCGATTGCTGCAGAACACTTGCTTAAAACTCGTAACATCTTGGAAAAAATCTTGGCTGAAAATTCAGGTCAGTCAATCGAAAAAGTCCATGCAGATGCAGAACGTGATAACTGGATGAGTGCTCAAGAAACACTTGAATATGGCTTTATTGATGAAATCATGGCCAACAATTCATTGAACTAATGATCAAAGAAGGCAAACTCGACTGGGTTTGCTTTTTTTGGTATAATAAGGGGAGATTTCTTAGAAAGAGGATTTACCATGTTTGAAAAAGTCAATCGATCTGGCTTGATTATCTATCTTTACTATAATCGGGATGCCAAAAAACTGCAGGATTATGGAGATATTACCTATCATTCCAAGAAACATCGCTACTTGCAGCTCTATGTTCCAACAGAGAATTTAGAGAGCGTAGTTGAGAAATTAGGTAAGGAAAGATTTATCAAAAAAGTTAGAGCTTGTCACATTCAAGAGTTGGAGACACCATTTGTTGGGAATCTCTATCGAGAGGAAAACGTTATCATCGAAAAAGTTCAAGAAAAGTGTTGACAATTTTCTGACAATTCGGTATATTCTTAATATGCTATTTATTTAAGAAATAAGGAGACAAAAAAATGAAGAAAAAATTTGCCCTATCGTTTGTGGCGCTTGCAAGTGTAGCACTTCTTGCAGCCTGTGGAGAAGTGAAGTCTGGAGCGTCAAACGCTGCTGGTAACTCAGTAGATGAGAAGACAATCAAAATCGGATTTAACTTTGAAGAAACTGGTGCCGTAGCAGCCTACGGAACATCTGAACAAAAAGGTGCTCAACTTGCTGTTGATGAAATCAATGCTGCAGGTGGTATCGATGGAAAACAAATCGAAGTAGTTGATAAAGATAACAAGTCTGAAACAGCTGAAGCAGCTTCTGTTACAACCAACCTTGTAACCCAATCTAAGGTATCAGCAATCGTAGGACCTGCGACATCTGGTGCAACTGCAGCTGCGGTAGCTAACGCTACAAAAGCAGGTGTTCCATTGATTTCACCAAGTGCGACTCAAGATGGATTGACTAAAGGTCAAGATTACCTCTTTATCGGAACATTCCAAGATAGCTTCCAAGGAAAAATTATCTCAAACTATGTTTCTGATAAATTGCAAGCTAAGAAAGTCGTTCTTTATACTGATAATGCCAGTGACTATGCTAAAGGTATTGCTAAATCTTTCCGCGAATCATACAAGGGTGAGATTGTTGCGGATGAAACTTTTGTAGCAGGCGACACAGACTTCCAAGCAGCCCTTACAAAAATGAAAGGGAAAGATTTTGATGCGATTGTTGTTCCTGGTTACTATACTGAAGCTGGTAAAATTGTAAACCAAGCGCGTGGTATGGGAATTGATAAACCAATCATTGGTGGTGATGGATTCAACGGTGAAGAGTTTGTACAACAAGCAACTGCTGAAAAAGCATCAAACATCTACTTTATCTCAGGCTTCTCAACTACTGTAGAAGTTTCAGCTAAAGCCAAAGCCTTCCTTGATGCTTACCGTGCTAAGTACAATGAAGAGCCTTCAACATTTGCAGCCTTGGCTTATGATTCAGTTCACCTTGTAGCAAACGCAGCAAAAGGTGCTAAAAACTCAGGTGAGATTAAGGATAATCTTGCTAAAACAAAAGACTTCGAAGGTGTAACTGGTCAAACAAGCTTCGATGCAGACCACAATACAGTTAAAACTGCTTACATGATGACCATGAACAATGGTAAGGTTGAAGCAGCAGAAGTTGTAAAACCATAATAGAAAAATGTTGAAATAGGGAATGAGCCTCTGACTCACTCCCTGTTTCGATGTTTAAGAACCTATCAAAAAGTGAGGGGAAACCCTCGAAATTATATATAGAAAGAGTGAATCTTATGCTCCAACAACTAGTAAATGGTTTGATTCTAGGTAGTGTTTACGCGCTATTAGCCCTAGGATATACCATGGTTTACGGAATTATCAAGCTCATCAACTTCGCCCACGGTGATATTTATATGATGGGAGCCTTTATCGGTTATTTCTTGATTAATTCTTTCCAAATGAATTTCTTTGTAGCGCTTATTGTAGCTATGCTAGCGACAGCCATCCTTGGTGTCGTAATTGAGTTTCTTGCTTACCGACCTTTGCGCCACTCTACTCGTATTGCTGTTTTGATTACGGCTATTGGGGTTTCCTTCCTACTTGAGTATGGAATGGTCTATCTGGTTGGTGCCAATACCCGTGCCTTCCCTCAAGCGATTCAAACAGTTCGCTATGATTTGGGACCAATTAGCCTAACAAATGTGCAGTTAATGATCTTAGCCATTTCCTTGATTTTGATGATTTTGTTACAAGTCATTGTCCAAAAGACCAAGATGGGGAAAGCCATGCGTGCTGTATCTGTAGATAGCGATGCAGCGCAATTGATGGGGATCAATGTAAACCGTACTATCAGCTTTACCTTCGCTTTAGGTTCAGCTCTTGCGGGTGCGGCTGGTGTTCTGATTGCCCTTTATTATAACTCTCTTGAGCCTTTGATGGGGGTTACTCCAGGTCTTAAATCTTTCGTTGCCGCGGTACTTGGTGGTATCGGGATTATTCCTGGTGCGGCGCTTGGTGGTTTTGTGATTGGTCTATTGGAAACCTTTGCGACAGCCTTTGGAATGTCAGACTTCCGTGATGCCATTGTTTATGGAATCTTGTTGTTGATCTTGATTGTCCGCCCAGCTGGTATTCTTGGTAAAAATGTGAAAGAGAAGGTGTAAACGATGAAGGAAAATTTAAAAGTTAATATTCTATGGTTACTCCTTTTGTTAGCTGGCTATGGCTTGATTAGTGTACTGGTTTCAGTTGGAGTACTCAATCTATTCTATGTACAAATTTTACAACAAATTGGAATTAATATTATTCTGGCTGTTGGCCTTAACTTAATCGTTGGTTTTTCAGGACAATTTTCACTTGGACATGCTGGTTTCATGGCGATTGGTGCCTATGCCGCTGCTATTATTGGATCTAAATCACCAACCTACGGTGCCTTCTTTGGAGCTATGATTGTAGGTGCTTTGCTTTCAGGAGCAGTTGCCTTACTTGTCGGAATTCCAACCTTGCGCTTGAAGGGGGACTATCTTGCGGTAGCAACTCTTGGAGTATCTGAAATTATCCGTATCTTTATCATCAATGGTGGAAGTATTACAAATGGTGCGGCAGGTATCTTGGGAATTCCTAACTTTACAACTTGGCAAATGGTTTACTTCTTTGTCGTGATTACAACCATTGCAACCTTGAACTTCTTGCGTAGTCCAATTGGTCGTTCAACGCTCTCTGTTCGTGAGGATGAAATTGCTGCTGAGTCAGTTGGGGTTAATACGACTAAAATTAAAATTATCGCTTTTGTCTTTGGTGCCATTACTGCAAGTATTGCAGGATCACTTCAGGCAGGATTTATCGGTTCAGTTGTACCGAAAGATTACACTTTCATTAACTCAATCAACGTTTTGATCATTGTTGTATTTGGTGGCCTTGGTTCCATTACAGGTGCGATTGTTTCAGCTATTGTTCTGGGAATTTTGAATATGCTTCTCCAAGATGTTGCTAGTGTGCGTATGATTATTTACGCTTTGGCCTTGGTATTGGTAATGATTTTCAGACCAGGTGGACTACTTGGGACATGGGAATTGAGCCTATCACGTTTCTTTAAAAAATCTAAGAAGGAGGAACAAAACTAATGGCATTACTTGAAGTAAAACAGTTAACCAAACATTTTGGCGGTCTAACAGCTGTTGGAGATGTGACTCTTGAATTGAACGAAGGGGAATTGGTTGGACTAATCGGTCCAAACGGAGCTGGGAAAACTACTCTTTTCAATCTTTTGACTGGTGTTTATGAACCAAGTGAGGGAACAGTAACCTTAGATGGTCACCTTTTGAATGGAAAGTCACCTTATAAGATTGCTTCTTTGGGACTTGGACGTACATTCCAAAATATCCGTCTCTTTAAAGATTTAACAGTTTTGGATAATGTTTTGATTGCCTTTGGCAACCATCACAAACAACATGTTTTTGCTAGTTTCTTGCGTTTACCAGCTTTTTACAAGAGTGAAAAAGAATTAAAGGCTAAGGCTTTGGAATTGCTGAAAATCTTTGATTTAGATGGGGATGCAGAGACTCTTGCTAAAAACCTCGCCTACGGACAACAACGTCGTTTGGAAATTGTTCGTGCCCTTGCTACGGAACCTAAAATTCTCTTTTTAGATGAACCAGCAGCTGGTATGAATCCACAGGAAACAGCGGAATTGACTGAGTTAATTCGTCGTATCAAAGATGAATTTAAGATTACAATCATGCTGATTGAACACGATATGAATCTGGTCATGGAAGTAACAGAACGTATCTACGTACTTGAATATGGTCGTTTGATTGCTCAGGGAACTCCAGACGAAATTAAGACCAATAAACGCGTTATCGAAGCTTATCTAGGAGGTGAAGCCTAATGTCTATGTTAAAAGTCGATAATCTTTCTGTGCATTACGGTATGATCCAAGCAGTCCGTGATGTAAGCTTTGAAGTGAATGAAGGAGAAGTAGTTTCCCTTATTGGTGCCAATGGTGCGGGTAAGACAACCATTCTCCGTACCTTGTCTGGTTTGGTTAGACCAAGTTCTGGAAAGATTGAATTTTTAGGTCAAGAAATCCAAAAAATGCCGGCCCAGAAAATCGTGGCAGGTGGTCTTTCACAAGTTCCAGAAGGACGCCACGTCTTTCCTGGATTGACTGTTATGGAAAATCTAGAAATGGGAGCTTTCTTAAAGAAAAATCGTGAAGAAAATCAAGCTAACTTGAAGAAGGTTTTCTCACGCTTTCCTCGTCTTGAAGAACGGAAGAACCAAGATGCAGCTACTCTTTCAGGGGGGGAACAACAAATGCTTGCCATGGGACGCGCTCTTATGTCAACACCAAAACTTCTTCTTTTAGATGAACCCTCAATGGGACTTGCCCCAATCTTTATCCAAGAAATTTTTGATATCATTCAAGATATCCAGAAGCAAGGGACAACTGTCCTCTTGATTGAACAAAATGCCAATAAGGCACTCGCTATCTCTGACCGAGGATATGTACTGGAAACAGGAAAAATCGTCCTATCAGGAACAGGAAAAGAACTCGCCTCATCAGAAGAAGTCAGAAAAGCATATCTAGGTGGCTAAAAAGGTCCAAGGAACCTTTTTAGTCGGCAGATGTAGATTACGTAAGCAATCTTCGCATAGTCTAGGAGACTAGTTTAGGTTGCAAATAAAGATTACGAAGTAATCCTCATTAACAGTCCAGGGAACCTTTTTAGTCGGCATATTTAGATTGCAAACAAATCTACATCTACACTGAAAGATGAATTTCCAATAATTGAAAAAATCGAATGAAACGCTTCTTATCTTCATCACAGAGCTCGATTTTAGAGCTCTTTTTGCTAGCTTATTCATACTTTTATGAATTTTGAAAAAGAAATGTAAGCGTTTGATAGATTTACAAAAAGATTGTATAATAGGGATAAGAACAGAAAAGGAGAAGTCTCATGGCAGTTAAAGATTTTATGACCCGCAAGGTAGTGTATATTAGTCCAGATACAACAGTATCTCATGCAGCAGATTTGATGAGAGAGCAAGGATTGCACCGCTTGCCTGTTATCGAAAATGATCAATTGGTTGGTTTGGTGACTGAGGGAACCATTGCCCAAGCTAGTCCATCCAAGGCAACAAGTCTTTCTATCTATGAGATGAATTATCTTCTAAATAAGACAAAAGTAAAAGATGTCATGATCCGCGATGTTGTCACTGTTTCAGGTTATGCGAGTCTAGAGGATGCAACTTATTTGATGTTGAAAAATAAGATTGGTATTCTTCCTGTTGTTGATAACCATCAAGTATACGGAGTTATTACTGACCGTGATGTTTTCCAAGCCTTTCTTGAAATTTCTGGTTATGGTGAGGAAGGAATTCGTGTGCGTTTTGTTACAGAAAATGAAGTTGGTGTACTCGGAAAGATTGTTTCTTTGATTGTAGAAGAAAATTTGAATATCTCACATACAGTAAATATCCCACGTAAGGATGGTAAGGTGATTATCGAAGTTCAAATCGATGGTTCAATTGATTTACCAGCCTTAAAAGAAAAATTTGAATCAGAAAATATTCAAGTAGAAGAGATTAGTCGAACTTCTGCTAAAATTTTGTAAGAATGGAAGCCGTAAGGCTTCTTTTTTCATGAAAAGAGAATTAGAGAAAAAAATGGAAAGAAATGAATGAAAATCTGAAATATTACCTTTTGATTTAGAGTAAAGATAATTTAAAATTTAAAGATTTTTAAATTTTCTAAATATTGACAGAAGTAATAAATCGAAAAAATTATGATTTGAGTTTTAAATCGTAACAATTATGTTGTATTTTATAACTAACTATTTATTGTATTCTATATGACTTTAATTATGGATTAATACTATAAATTTTTTTCCAAAAATCCTTGATTCGTATATAAAATAATGTTATAATAAAATAAAAAATATAGGAGTAAAAATATGTCAGGACAAATTCGTGTATCTCCAGAAACCCTCCAATCACGTGCACGTGAATATGGAAAAGCTGCAAACGATATCAGAGTTATTTTGAGCAATCTTCAACGCTTGCAAGATACCTTGCGTTCGGAATGGGAAGGTGCTGCGTTCCAAGGCTTTGATCAACAATTCTCTGAATTGAAACCAAAGGTTGAAAACTTTGCTGATTTAATGCAACAAATCAATACACAACTTGATAAGACTGCTCAAGCGATGCAACAAAATGACCAAGACTTATCTAGAAACTTTGGTCTTCAATAATCTAAAGTTGAGGTTGAGGAGAAATCCTCAACTTTTTTACTATATTTAATTAAGGAGAAAATGTGAGAAAGAAAGTTTTATTTAGCTTAGGGATGCTACTGTTATTTGTTACAATGATAGTATCCTTCTTTGCAATTGTAAAACCAACACCTATCAGCCGAACGAACTCAGATTCCTCGGTGCAACAAGCCCCTATTAAAGTAGCTATTGTTAATGAAGATACGGGTAAGGTATATAATGGACAACCGATTAACATTGCGAATACTTTAGTAAATTCGTTCATAGCTAAAAATAATTACAAAGTGGAAGTTGTTTCTAGGTCAATCGCTGAAAGCGGTCTAAAAAATGAGACTTATCAGTTGATGATAGTCTTGCCAAGTAAATTTTCAGAAGAAGCTTTAGCAATCGAATCAACTTCCCCTGTTCAGGCGAAGTTTCAATATCAAATTCAATCAAGTGACCAACTGACTGTCAAACAGGCTGAACAAGCTGTAGTAGCTTTCAAAGAGCTCTTTAATAAGGATTTGATTAATATTTATTTCACTAGTATTATCGGGAATTTGAAAATAGCACAAGGCCAGGTTGCTGATGTGGTTACAAATGAACATGAGTCACTAACGTCCTTTAATAATAAGTTAGTGGATCCTCTTGCTCAATATAGTCAACAATTTAATGGGTTGGGTTCATCACCGAATAATCTCTTATCATCGTATTCGTCATTTAACAAGACCTTGTTAAATACAAATGATGCATTTAGATCAATTGATTCTGTTAATAAGACATATGAGGAAACAATAAATGGAATAGATAAGCAACAAAAAAAATGGGATAATTCCTTGAATACTAGAGAACAGGCTTTGTCCAACTATGATAAAGACTTTTCCAAATTATCAGTTGAGAAACAATTATCTCAATTGGCTGCTATAAACACTCAATTTAATAATAATTTTTCAGAGCCAGCTATTTGGAAAGAAACCACTGATAAGGCTTCTTCCTATAACAAAGATATCGCAAAACTTCTAGAAAGTTTGAAGAAGAATAATAAGGAAATTGATGATACCTTATCAAATTATGATACAAAGATTAGAGAAGCAGTAGAGTCTTCCTTGGCTAAAAACCCATCAGCGGTAGATGGAGCTAATAAAACTCTTGGAAGTTATATCAAGTCGTTAAATACTAGTATGCAAAATCAAATTACTAGTAAATGGCCAAGTGTATACTACGATGATGCAGCTATAAATAATCTCTCTTTGTCAGATACTGATAAACAACATTTGAAAAATATTAGTGCTTTTATACAGTGGTATAGTAAGAAGATAGGGAAAGATTTGCCAACTTTGCAATCTACAACACTTGAAAATGAAGAATTCTCTCAGTTAAAGAATGACATTAAATCTAAGAGCACAACAAAACGTGATCTAACATTGCCTTCATTTGAAGGGAAAATTTCAAAATTAAAGATAACAGTACCAAGTGGATACTATCTTAAAGAATCAAACTATGGATTTTCTGATCTTGGAGGAGGGAGTTATCAGGTATCTATCCCTAGTGAAGTATCTCCAGGTATGACTATTTCATACACACTAGGAATCAAGAATGAAAATGATCTCAATGTCTTGTCACCTGTGCTTGTTAAGTATCAATTAGATACGACAGAAGATGTAAAAGTTATAAAGGAGGATGCTCCTTATGTAGAAAAAGAGAAAACAGAGAACGAGACAATTCATGCTGCGCCTGTTAGTCCAGCTACTTCTGTAGCTTCAGGTTCCTCTACGTCTGATGGGCAGAAACCAACAGAAATTATTACAATTACGAAGACCATCACGACTACTAAGATAAATCAAACAGAAAAAAAAGTTTTGAATCGTCATTATGAGATGCAAGACATTATTTCTAACTGGGAGTACAATCCTACCAAGCTAACTCAAGCGGTTTATAAAGATGTTGAGGCGTATCTACAGTTATCAGGACTTGTTACTGCGTATTATGGCTTAGATTTATCTAAAAATACGTACACAGACAATACGTTTGTTCCAGCAGAAGGTTCTCTTGCTGCCTTAGCAAATAATGATGACCTCAAGACCATTGTGACCAATCTAATCAAAGCAACTACAGTAGAAGCTCTAAAATCAGATTTGAAGATTTCTGATAAAAAATTGACGGATATTCAGTCTCGATTAGCCAATGCTGAGAAATTAACCTCTAACATTGAACAGCTGAGAACAACAACCAATGATCTAATAACTCAGTTAAGACAGTTAATTGAACAGACCAAATTAGTGGATCAAACGATTAAAGGTAAACCTAGTTTTGTTGCAACAGAAAAAGTAGATAATACTAGTATGGTTAATGTTAGTATGGATATGAACAGGGACCTAGGTACACTGATGTCAGCTAGTAAAACCTTGATGGACAATACAAAAGCAAACCAAGCTGTTTCTGAGACGATACAAGCTACTATGACTCAGTTGACGAATGATGTTAATACATTGGAAAAAGACGGAAAATCATTAAGTGCACGCGTTTCTGAATTGAAAAATATCATGTCTAGTGAATATGGTTCAAACGAAGAATTCCTTAAAAACTTTTCTACTGTTTTGAGCAATACTAGAACGGGTAATACGAAAAATGATGCAGTCTATGAATATTTGTCAAATCCTGTTGATGCTTCTAAAATTGGGAATGTCGTATCAGCTGCGACCAATAGACCGTCACAGACGAATCGTCAAGATGAGAGATCAGGACTCCTTGTTATCTTAATCAGCTATCTTGTTAGCCTGGTTGTTGCCTATCTTTTCCAACATGCAGATAAAGAAGAATTGCAAAGATTAATCAGTTTGAAGGACCGTTTGTCATGGAGAAATTCTTCTGGACCAATGTTCTTCCTAAGTGTGATTTCAGTAGCTGTTGGTTCTATAATTGCGATTGTTTCTGGAGTTAAACTTGCTTTCTCTGTAGGTCAATTAAGCTGGTTTGTAATGCTTCTTGTATTAGTGAGTCTAATGATGACATATAGTCTGAATATCCTTCTTGATAAACTAAAAAGTCTTGGATTTTTGATAAGCATAAGTCTATTACTGCTTTATATCATTTCAGCAACTCAATTATTTGATGAATATTATGTGAATCCAGCTCCTATTTTAACAACTCTTTCTCCGTTAACATATCTTGAAGGTGTAGTGAGATTATTCATTAATCAGCAAAACGGAGTTGTTCAGTCAGTAATGGTAATTGTTGTTCTAACAATTGCTTTGGGACTTGTAAATATTTTCTTGTATCGCCAAGTTAAGGATAGCAAGTAATATGAAAAAAAACATTGTCTTTATCTTTCTATTGTTTTCAATTTTTACAAAAGGTAGTGTTGCTTTTGCAAATGATGGATCTTTGCAAATAGATACATCTTTAGATAAGAATACCAAGAAAACAGAGATTCAGTACTTTGAACAGGAGAGTAATTTGACAAAGTTATTTCATCCTGAGACATATAAATTGATTGATACAACTAAAAAATTGGATAAAGAAAAGTATCAATTAGTTAAAAAAAACTTATTTAGCACTAAAGTGGAATCGGAGAATATCGTTAATGAGTATCAGTCTGCTTTATTTACCAATCAGATTCAAATCAACCACAGTGATAAAAAGACTGTTTCACTTAAAAACGTAAAGTCTCCTGTTTCTTGGACTGCAATTTTATTGTTTATACTAGGGATGATTGTCACAATTTACTCGCTCTTTTATAAAAAGTTACATATAGCTAAACAATAAAGTCGATAGAAAAATACATAAAGGGAGATACAAAATGTATCTCTTTTTTATAAATAGAAAGTTCTTTAATATTCATGTTTTGCGTGATATAATAGGCATAGCATAATAGATTTAGGAGTTTTATATGGAAGAGTACATTAATATTAGTCTAGATTGTTCGCCTTTTTTATCTAAAATATTAGATTTAAGGGTCCCTACTGAGTTAACGATTAAAGAATTGATACAAATCGTCTCAGATACTTATGGTATTGGAATTAAGGTAATGAATCCAAGTGTAAGAAATCAACAGTCAGGAGAAATTCTTGCTAGTACAAGCAGTCTAGTATTAGTGAAAGACGGAGTTTTATTAAACCTGGAAAGAATATAGTAAGGGAGTCAGGTATGGAAGTTCAAAAAATTGAATTAGTAGTTGGAGATATCAAGGGAAATCGTGAAATAGCTTATGCTTTATTAACAGCAATACAACCTTATTTTGTGAATCAAAATGTTATTGAGGAAGAAGGTAAACTAACGATTGAAAGTCTATTGACAGATGAATATTATTCTTGGGATAAGCTGACTACTATGATTGAGGAAGAAAAATTACGTCATCTGATCAATGTTGGTCAATTATTTAACTCGCTGAAGGATTCAATTTATACTTATGAGTTATCACCTAGTAATCTAGTGTTTTCACGAAATGGGAACCCTCTATTCATTTTTCGTGGTGTTAAAGGGCAAGTGCCTCCCTATGATGCATTGAAGATGGAGGCGTTTACAGTTAACTTTAAAGCTATGATAGTATCTCTATTAGATAAAAAGGTAAGTTATGAAAAATTAGTGGAGGGACAGTCGCCATTTTATAAAGGAAAACTGTTTTGTGAGACCATCATGAAGTCTGAAAATTTGGATGAAATCTTAGCCTTACTACTAGAAAAATACTTAGAAGAAAAGGAACAAAATAAAGAAAAATTTTCACGTGTTCCTAATAAACTTGTGTCGCGGTTGAAGTGGACTACCATTATTGCATCATTTATTGGAGTGCTATCAATTGTTGGAGTGTTTTACTTTGCATTGTTCGCTATGCCTAATCAACAAATGATTTCAGATTTACGTTTGGCTTTTGTAAACCAAGATTATTCATCGGTTGTATCTACTGTTAAAAATACAGATTCTAAATCACTTAGTCAAGATGATGCTTATATGGTGGCTTATTCCGTCATTAAAACAGAGCCTTTAACAGAAGCGCAAAAGACAGAGCTATCCAAAATATCAAGTCAATCAAGTACAGACTATCTTCGTTACTGGGTCTTAATTGGGCAGTCGAAAGTTGATGAAGCTATAGATATTGCAAGTTACTTAGATGACCCACAATTATTGATGTATGGTCTTACCAAAAAGGTTGATGAAGTTCAGAGAAATCCTAACCTCACATCTGAACAACGTACTGAGCAACTAAACAATTATAAGAGTAAATTGGAAGAATTGAAGAAAAACTACCTAACACCAGAGGCGAATAAGTCGAATACGCCTTCAACTTCAACAGAGTCAAGATAGGAGTGGTCTATGAATTATTTATTTTTTGAAGACAATGTTTATCCACTCTATACAGGAAATACCTATCAACTGGGGCCTTCTATAGCTTCTAATATCTATCTTCCTATTCTTGAAAATGTGGTGTTGGAAGTCAAGGAAACGGGAGTTGAACTGCTCGGAGAGACTTATTCTTATGGGTATCATTTGGTTTCCATAGCTGAAGATATAAGTGTATCCTTATTGATTATTAAAAACACCGAGTATTACCTTCTTCCCGAAAAAATACTATATTTATCAGATAAGAAAGAAGCGACTATTCGCTTAGTTGATTTTCCTATAGAAATCATTTTGAGCTTTGATGGGACAAATAAGACGATTTATAGTGCTAGTCCATATTATCTTAATGGTGAAAGAAGAACAGGGACGCAAAATATTCAAGATATGGACCAACTTGTTTTTGAACAAGGTCTAGCTTTATCCGTTCAAAAACAAATCTTATCGATTCATTCACTATTTTCTATTGAGACGAGCTTACTGCCTTTTTCTGAAGTAATGGTTGAGGATCGTTCAAAAGAATTTCATCGCTCTCCACGGATTATTCTGAGAGAACCCGAGGATAAAGTAACGATTGCTTCGGCACCAACAGATGATGAAGGTAACAAACAATCGTTACTAAGATTGATTATTACCCCTTTGGCGATGATTGTCTTTACGATACTAACGGTTTACTTCACACGTAGTGGTGGCATGATGTTCATGATGATGGGGATGTCTGTCATTACTATTGGAACTTCCATTCATACTTATTTTTCTGATAAAAAATCACATAAGGAACTTCAAGAACAGAAAATTGTTGATTATATGGAATATTTGGAAACCAAATATTCACAGTTAGCTGACTTACATGACGAACAAGTTGGAGCTCTGTTTTATCATTTCCCTGATACAGTTCATATTTTGGAAATGGTAGAAAAGACTGATCGACGAATTTATGAGAAAACACTCTATCACTTCGATTTCTTATCTTATCGCTTAGGATTGGGCGAAGTTAACTCTAGTTTTTCTATTGAGTATTCAGATTCTGAATTAACAAAATATAATGTAGCTGCTAACCAAAAAATTCAAGAACTACTTTCCTACTATCGTGTGACTAAGCAGGTACCTATTACACATACATTAACAAATCCTACGGGTTATATCGGGACACGGCAAATAGTGATTGAACAAGTTCAACAGATGATGATGCAATTAGCGACTTTCCAAAGTTACCATGATTTGCAGTTTATTCCAATTTTCCGAGAGGAAGAGTTTGAGTTATGGAATTGGAGCCGATGGTTACCTCATACGAAAATAAAAGCACTAAATAGCCGTGGTTTTGTTTACAATCAACGTACTCGAGATCAACTATTAACGTCGCTCTATCAAGTTATTAAAGATAGAAAGTTAGATAGTGAGCAGGATAAAGGGAAAGAAAAGCAATACAGCCCTCATTATATTCTCTTTCTTACAGATTTAAGCCTGATGTTGGATCACAACATTATGGAGTACATCAATGAAGATTTATCCCATTTAGGGATTCATTATGTATTCGTAGAAGAAGTACTTGAGAGTCTACCAGAACACGTTAAGACAGTTGTTGACTATCGAGGAGATAAAAAAGGTACAGTATTACTTCAGGATGGCAATTATACAAATAAAGAAATTACGCCTCTTCCTCCTGTAAGTTTATCGGAAAAGGAAAATTTTGCGAGAAATCTTGCGGGTATTCATCATGTTCAAACTTTGCGTAATTCGATTCCGAATAGTATTACCTTCCTAGAGATGTATGGAGTCAATAAGGTAGAGGAACTAGAACTTTTAAAACGATGGCAAGACAATGAAACTTTCCAAACAATGGCTGTTCCTCTAGGAGTTCGAGGTAGAGATGATATTCTTTATCTAAACATCCATGAGAAGGCGCATGGGCCTCATGGATTGATTGCTGGTACTACGGGGTCAGGGAAGTCTGAGCTTATTCAGTCCTACATTCTATCTTTAGCTGTGAACTACCATCCGTATGAGGTTGCTTTCCTCTTGATTGACTATAAAGGTGGAGGGATGGCTAATCTCTTTGCAGACCTACCTCATGTTGTTGGTACGATTACAAACTTGGATGGCAACCAGGCCAATCGAGCTCTGGTATCTATCAAAGCTGAACTTAAGAAGCGTCAGCGTATTTTTGCAGAAAATGATGTTAATCATATCAACCAGTATATGAAACTCTTCAAGGAAGGGAAGGTCAAAGAACCATTACCACATCTATTAATCATTAGTGATGAGTTTGCAGAGTTGAAGGCGAATCAACCTGATTTCATGGATGAATTAGTCTCTACAGCTCGTATTGGTCGATCATTGGGGGTTAAATTAATTTTAGCAACCCAAAAACCTAGTGGGGTTGTCAACGATCAAATTTGGTCGAACTCTAAGTTTAAAATAGCTCTTAAAGTACAGGATGCTGCAGATTCTAGAGAAGTAATCAAAACACCTGATGCCGCAGAAATTACCCAGACAGGTAGAGCCTATCTTCAAGTCGGAAACAATGAAATCTATGAGCTATTCCAAAGCGCTTGGTCAGGTGCGGATTATAATCCAGAAGGACGAAATCATGTTCAAAAAAACACAACTGTGTATGAGATTACAAGTAATGGTCAATACAATGCCATTAATAAAGATTTGAGTGGTTTAGTCAATAAAAAAGAAGCAAAGGCTGTTCCAACAGAATTAGACGCCATTGTAGAAAAAGCCCGTGAAGTCTTTGATGGTCTTCATATTCATCAGGTAGCCAGTCCTTGGTTGCCACCACTTGAAGAGAAGATATATGCTAAAGATACACAATCGACTAACTACAAGGATTATTGGGGACGTTCAGAGGCATTGCAACCTATTTTAATTGGGTATCAAGATATTCCAGAAAGACAGGAACAATCTCCCCTTTACTTCAATATGGAACAAAGAGGCCATATTTTGTTGGTTTCTAGTCCAGGATTCGGTAAGTCCACTTTTCTACAGAACTTTGCGATGGATGTGATTCGTAAGCACACACCAGAACAGGTCCATTTCTACCTCTATGATTTTGGTACCAGTGGCTTAATCTCTATTTCAGATTTTCCTCATGTTGCAGATTATTTCACCTTGGATGAAACTGAGAAAATCATGAAATCTCTTCGATTCTTGAATAGAGAGATAAAAACTCGGAAACATGCTATTTCGCAAGCAAGAGCCACAAATCTAGCGCAATACAATCAGTTGTCAGATGAGAGTTTTCCAACCATTTTCATCGAGATAGATGGTTTTGATAGTGTGATGGATGCCCCATTTGTCGATGCCTTTTATGATACTTTAAATGTCATTTCTCGAGATGGTGCCTCTCTAGGAATCTATCTGGTTGTGACACTTTCCCGTCTCAATGCGATGCGTTTACAGTTGCAATCCAACTTTAAGACCAAGATTTCTCTCTTCTTATTTGATACCAGTGACTTATCAAGTGTAGTAGGACGTTCAAATATTCCACTCGATGAAATCAAAGGCCGTGCCATAGCTAAATTTGATGATATTGTCCAATTCCAAGTGATGTTGCCATACAGCAGTGAACATTATACGGACTACATAAAGGAAGTTCGTGCAGAACAAGAAGCAATGGCTGTGGCATACGATGGACCGCTTCCTGCAGGTATCCCAATGTTACCAGAAAAGGTAACCAAAGAAGTCATGGCAGAAATCTTAGAAAGCAGTCAAGACTTTATCTTGGGGCTCGAAAGAGAAGCCGTTGTTCCAGCAACCTTTAGTTTTGAACGCCCTCTTCTTATAGCCTCAGACAGTCCTGCTTTTGTAACGAATTACTATAAATTACTAGAATATCACCTAAACCGTTTATCAGGAGTGTATAATACTGTTATTTTAGATCCTAGTCAGCGTATTAACAGTCAGTTCTTTGATGGTATTCAACGATTTGATACTTCTTTAGAGGTTGATAATGTCATGAAGACGATATTAGAAGACTTTAAGAAACGGGTTGCGTCTCCAAATCAGGACTATCCAAAATGGTTAATTTTGATACCTGATATTGCTGCGACGGCTATGGCGGCTGGAGTGAGTGAAGTGGACTTCAAGCAACTCCTTAGTGAAGGAGCTCAGTATGGAGTAACCTTGCTCTTTATAGGCGCCTACCAAGATCTAGTAGCGAACAATTACGACAATTTTGTCAAACTAGTTAATCAGCTAGTAGAACAAGTCTTTCTCGGTGTACGTATTAGCGATCAAGATCATACTCGCTATCCTTACATCACAAATGAGCCGGCACTGAAACCGAACCAGGGTTACATTCTTTATCCAGATCATTATGAATCCGTTCAATTATTAGAAATTTAGAGAGGTTATTTATGTCAGATACTAAATTATTACCACTAGGCAGTGTTATTGTTTTAAAGGGAAGTACTAAAAAGATGCTCATCATTGCTCGTGTGATTGCAGCACCCGTCAAAGGAGATCTCTACCGTTTTGATTACGGAGCCTGTCTCTATCCAGAAGGAATGGTAGGAGATAGCCTTATCTACTTTAATCATGAAGATGTTTTTAAGGTTGTTCAAGAGGGCTATAGCGATGATGATAATGAGCTTATGTTAGAACATATTGCTTCGGTTGTCTCTACAACAGATATTCCTAAAGGGAATGTTGCTGAGTTGAATGAAGTAAATGA